>CAZIDO010000128.1:0-1503 GCA_964538005.1 uncultured Muribaculaceae bacterium | reverse complement strand
AAAAGACTACTGATATACTTTACAATAATCTTTGTATACTTTTTCAGCAGTCTCATTATTCCATTGCATTTACTTTTTTAGTTAATCTTGACTTTTCACGGGCACATTTATTTTTAGCCACTACATTCGCACCTGCTGCTTTATCAATTTTTTTAATGGCAACTTTTAAATTTTCAGCTGCAACATTTTTATCTTTAGCTACTACTGCTTTTTCAACATTTTTAACAGCAGATTTCATACTAGCAGTGTAATTGTTATTACGAATATTCTTTTTAGCATTAACTAAAACTCTTTTTTCAGCATTTTTCATATTGGCCATAATTTCACCTCCAAGCCACTCGTAAATACATTTTAACAAAAATTAGAAAGAAAAGCAATAAAAACCTCATTTTTTGGACAAAATAGTTAATGGGTGATAAAAATGGGTCATGAAATTGATTTAAAAAAATATGAAGTTAGAACAGACTTAGCAATTGAATTAGTAAAAGGAAGTAATGTTACACGGAAAATAGGAGATATTAATGTTACGAATATTGAACTTACTGCTGATGAAGGAAAACAAATCGGCAAAAAAACTGGAATTTATGTAACAATAGAATTTCCTGATATTACAGATTATGACAATAGTGAGAAAATAAAAACTGTTTTTAAAGAAGAACTTACTAATTTGCTAAATAAATTAAATTTAACAAAACAAAGTACTTGCTTAGTTTTAGGACTTGGTAATGATAAAACAACACCAGATGCTGTCGGTCCTTTAGTAATTGAAAAAACAATTGTTACTAATCATTTATATATTTATGGACAACTAGAAGAAGGTTTTAGAAGAGTATGGGCGATTTCCCCAGGCGTAATGGGTGAAACAGGGATCGAAACAAGCGATTTAATTAAAGGTGTAGTCGATACAGTTAAACCGGACTTTGTAATAACTGTCGATGCTTTAGCTAGCGGTTCAATTGAACGAGTTAATAAAACTATTCAAATGACTGATGCTGGAATAAATCCTGGAAGTGGAGTGGGGAATAAAAGAAAAGAAATTAGTAAAGATACTTTGGGGGTTCCAGTTATTGCGATTGGAATACCTACAGTTGTCGATGCTGCATCAATTGTTAATGATACAATTAAATATATGTATAAGCATTTTGCGTATTCAAAAGCTAATTACAATAATTCGGCTGAAAAATTAAAATTTGGAGTTAATTATTTAAATAAAGAAGTAGATGAAGACATTAGTGATAGAGAAAATTTATTAGGGATTGTTGGAACTTTAAACGATGCTGAAATGAAACAATTAATTTACGAAATCTTAAATCCGATTGGTTACAATTTAATGGTAACTCCGAAAGAAGAAGATTTTGTAGTTGAAAGAATTTCTGAAGTCATAAGTGGCGGTATCAATTCATCATTACATGAAAATGTTGAATAGCAGAAAGAAAATTTTCTCTTTTTTTATTATAAAAACATATAAAGGCTTGATTTTCTCAGGGGGGGGGGGGGGAATAA
>CAZIDO010000127.1:0-1565 GCA_964538005.1 uncultured Muribaculaceae bacterium | reverse complement strand
CGTTAACTATAGAGATAACGTCCCCCAATATAGACAAATATCATGTTTATCAGTAACATCCCATAATAAAAGGGGAAAAACTAGACAAAAAGGGGAAAAAGTGTTACTATATGAATAAATTAAGTTAAATTAATACATTCAAAAGGACGGGAAGTTCGAAAAAATTATTTTCGATAAAGGTAACGTCCCGCAGATATTTAATATTTTATGGTGTAATTTGGCTTAAATTTGATAGTGGATATAGATTATTTTTTTAATAATCTAATGGAAAGGTCAATATCATCATTGTTGACTTTTTTTATTTGTAATTTATTAATATTTTCTTCACCAATAAATGCCAAAGCAGCATCATAAGGGGATTGATTATTTAAAGATAATCTAGGAGTTGAATTAATGTGAGACGCTATTAAATAACAATCATCTTGAGTTAAACCAGCAAAAGAAGTTCCTTTAGGTAAAATATATCTAATATATTCATGATTTTTTTCAATGGACCCTTTTTGCCAAGAACAAGAAGGGTCACAATAAAATAATGAACAAACTTTCTCGCCAGAACTAAAATCCAATTCAATAGAATCTGGGTCAAAAAACTCAGAACCATTATCAGTTAAAATAACTTCAAAAAGACGTTTAAATTGAGAAATGCCTAGTAAAGACTTGAGCTGGTTAAAAACTCCAGTGACATATATAGACTGCTTGTAAGGAAGTAAATAAATAAGCATAAAGTTATACTTTCTAAAAAGTAAAGTAAGAAAACACTTACCGCCTTTACCCCCCTTGGTACCAATAACAGTATCCATTTCCACAATAGAACAGTTAGGATTATATTCTAAAAAGTCCTTAAAATCGGTATAAAATCTACCAACTTTAATTTTAGGATTACATTTAGTTCTAAAATCAGAATTATTATATTCTTTATTAATTCTAAAACTAACTTTACGTTGTAAGTCAATATTTTTAATATTAACAATACCTAAATCAATATATTTATAAAAAGTAGATTTAGAAAAAGGTAAAACATCAGGATATTCAATAAAAACGTGATTAACAGAGTGATGCTTATGAATCATAAGAGGAGCGACAATGTCGTTTATAGAAGCAATTTGTTCTTTAGTGATTTTCAAGTGGCTTCTAGATTTAATTAACAGCCTGTTATACTCGTTGAAAGCGACATCATGAGAATAAGAATATCTAATTTTATGGCAATAATTAAATTTTTTACAACCATTACAAACATAAGGAAACTTATTTTCAAAACAGCAAGGAAGATTATTACAATTAGAAGTAGTACGTAAAAATCTGTGTTTTCTAACCTCGTGAGAGATAGTGGTTCTGTCTTTACCAAGCCTGTTAGCGATTTGAGAAAAATTATAATGATTATTTAAAAATTCTTCAATAACACATCTGTCTTCAAAAGAGAGATGCTTGTATTTTTTAGCTTTCATAAATAAAAGCTCCTTTCTAAAAAGCCAAATTACAATAAGATATTATATACCGCCCCCAAGGAATTCCAAAATTAAAGTCCCGTTCAATGGAAAACGAGAAGTTAAATAAATAATTAACTT
>CAZIDO010000126.1:0-1574 GCA_964538005.1 uncultured Muribaculaceae bacterium | reverse complement strand
TTTGTATTCACCTATTTAAGTTTATTAATTTCCTTTTTTTATTTGCCCATTTTTAACTATATTTGGACTTTATAAAAAGTGTGTGATATAATTAATACTGGTGATATTATGAGGTATACAGTCATAACTGGTGAATTTGAAGGACCGCTGGACTTACTTTTGCATTTAATTAAAGATGCAAATATCGATATTTTTGAAATTAAGATTTCGGAAATAACTAATCAGTATTTAAATTATATTAATAAGATGGAAGAATTAAACCTAAATATTGATAGTGAATATTTAGGTATGGCTGCTGATTTGATGGAAATGAAGTCACGTGAATTATTACCTCGTAATGAAGAAGAAAATGGCGAAGAAGCTGAAGACCCAAGAGAAGAATTAATCAATCGTTTAGTTGAATATCAAAAATATAAGGAATTAAGTAATACATTTAAAGAAATGGAAGAAGAAAGAAAATATCTCTTTACTAAAAATCCAACTTTCTTAGATGCGTTTAAAGATGATAGTTTAAAAGTTAATAATGATTTATCTTTAGATGACTTAATTAAAGCTTTTGCAAAATTTAAAGAACGTAAGGAACAAGAAAAACCGTTAAATACGGTTATTACCAAAAAGGAATATTCTGTTCATAAACGAAGTACTGAAATACTTTCAAAATTAAAAAAACATAAACAAATTGATTTTGAAGAATTATTTGAAGTTTTTACTAAAGATTATGTGGTTGTAACATTCTTATCTATTTTAGATTTAGCTAAAAAAGGAAATTTGGAAATCAAACAAGATAATAATTTAGATAAAATTGTTTTAATTGCTAAAGGAGTGTAAGTATGAATTTAAAAGCCGTTTTAGAGGGACTTTTGTTTGTTGCTGGTGATGATGGTTTAAGCACAGAACAAATGCTTAATGTTTTAGAAATTGAAAAAGAAGAATTAAAAAATTTAATTACAGAATTAGGAAATGAATATCAAAATGATAATCGTGGTTTTAATTTAGAATATTTTGGTGGCAAATTGAAGATGGTTACTAAAAAAGAGCATGCAGATTATTATAAAAAATTATTTAATGAAGAAGCTAATGATACTTTAAGCCCATCATCTTTAGAAACATTAGCAATTGTTGCTTATAATGAACCAGTTACTAGAGTCATGGTTGATGAGATTAGAGGGGTTTCTAGCGCTCATGTAATTAGAAAGTTGGTTTTCAAAAACTTTATTAAAGAAGTTGGACGTTCTGATTTACCAGGCAGACCTATTTTATATGGGGTTACTGAGCAATTTTTAGATTACTTTGGTTTGGCTAGTACTAAAGATTTACCAGAAATAGAAATGGATGTTGAATCCTGTGAATTAGAAACAGATTTATTTAATTCTAAGTATAAGGAAGACAATTAGTCTTTTTTGTTTTTTTTGTCAAAAATTATGATATAATTATATGTAGTTGCCTGTGTGGTGAAATTGGTAGACGCGCTGGACTCAAAATCCTGTGGTAGCAATACCGTGTCGGTTCAAGTCCGACCACAGGCACCAGATTTATAGGAAACTCGAGCTTTAATAGTTCCGAGAGCAATAAAT
>CAZIDO010000125.1:0-1636 GCA_964538005.1 uncultured Muribaculaceae bacterium | reverse complement strand
TTCGTCCTGCGTTCTATCTAAAATCCAATATCACATTATCAGGCGCTGGAACATCATCAGATCCTTATAAATTAAAATAGCCAAACAATTTAGGCGATTCACAGGCAGGCTTTTCTTTAGAAAAAGGTCCTTGAGACCTGTAAACTAGTAGTTTTGGTGTCAGGCAAAACCGCTAAAACAAATGAAATATTAGCTTATTAGATAAGCGGAAGGATTGTTTATCATGAACAAAGGAATATCTAATCTTTGTCACTTAACCACAAATATCGTGGTCTAATAAAAATCTTTGATAATCATATTCGCTAATACGTTTATCAGAAATACCCCTTGAAAATCCATTAATTGTTTTTTCTTGGGCTGTTAAATAATAAGTACTTTGACTTATGGGTCTTTTCTCTAAGTCTTTTTTCATATCGGGGATTACCTCGGCTTAAATAAATTCGTTTGATATCTATTTTAGTGCAATTTTCATCATTTAAAAAATCAATTGCAGCCGGTGATGGTACCAAGAATTTTCTTTTATTTCTTTAGCGGCTCCATCAAGTAGTTCTTCATTGCTATATAAAGTTCCATCAACTAAAGCCCACTGATTTTTATAAGGCTCATTTCTCCTTTTAACTAGTAATACCTTGTTTCTTATATAAAATATTATTTACTTCCATTTTAAGATCCATCCTTTTTACTTCGTTCTAGGTACACACAGTCAATAAAATTGTTTTCAGGTTATTACCTCTGATTATATTAGACGCGTCATTACGATGCACGTCAAAAAAATAAATAAAATTATATAAATTCAAAAAATATGATATAATTTTATTGGGTAGTATTATCAAATAGATATTATGGAGGTTACTATGAAAGAAAAGGTTAATCTTAATTTTACAATGATTTTAGTTTGTATTGGACTTATTTTAGGAATTGTCGTTGGTGTTTTATTTAAAGTTAATTTAGTTTGGTCTTTAATCATTGGTATCGTTTTAGGCTTTGTTATTGGAGCTATTATTGATTTAGTTCAAATTAAACAAATGAACAAAAACAAATAAAAAACATATATTAAAAACAGTTGAAAAAATTCAACTGTTTTTCTTACATGAAATTTTTTTTTATGCTATAATTAGTAAGGCTCTTTAAGAAAGGGGAGAAAAATATGCCGAAAACAAAAAAAGAAAACTTAATCTTTGCTTTAATTATGTGTATATTTATGTGTATAATTATGAGTGCATATAACATGTTTATTCACAACGGTCTTTCATATGAAACTTTAATAATTTGGCTTAAAAGTATTATACCAACTTTTATAATAGCTTTTACAGTAAGTTATTTTATAGTAAATCCAAATGCTAAAAAAATAAGTTTTAAAATAGCTAAAAAAAATCCTAAACATATAGGAACGCTTATTGCTTTTTTTATGGTTTGTGGAATGGTATTAATCATGGCTTTGTATGGAACAATTATGGGTGGAGGATTAAATAATCATTTTATTTTAAATTATTTAATTAATATTGGAACTTCATTTATTTTTGCTTTACCATTACAGCTATTTATTGTTGGACCTATTGTTAGAACAATATTTGCTAAAGTAAAAGGTTTTATTCCAAATAATGTTCAAACAGAAAACGCTTAAAATTAAGCGTTT
>CAZIDO010000124.1:0-1700 GCA_964538005.1 uncultured Muribaculaceae bacterium | reverse complement strand
GATTATAAAAGCTAATAAAACGCCTAAGTTCAAAGTTAGAGCTTACACAAGATGTCAAATCTGTGGAAGACCACACTCTGTACTTAAAAAATATGGCATCTGCCGTATTTGCTTTAGAGAATTAGCTTATAAAGGACAAATACCAGGAATGAGAAAATCAAGCTGGTAAGAAGGGAGGATATATATGGTAGTTACAGATCCAATCGCTGATATGCTTACAAGAATTCGTAATGCTAATCAAATGCGATACACTGAAGTTGAAGTACCCGCTTCAAAAATGAAGGAAGAAATCGCAAGGATTTTAAAAGAAGAAGGATATATCGTAAACTATAAAATTAAAGAAAATGATATTCAAAATAAAATCATTTTAACTCTAAAATATGGAGATAAAAAAGAAAGAGTAATTACTGGATTAAAGAAAATTTCTAAACCAGGATTACGCGTATATGCAAAAGCTGACGAAGTACCTAGAGTATTAAATGGACTTGGTATCGCTATTATGTCAACATCTCAAGGTGTTATGACTGGCAAAGATGCAAAAGCAAAATCACTAGGTGGCGAAGTTTTAGCTTACATTTGGTAGAAAGTGAGGCAATAAAATGAGTCGTATAGGAAATAGAATCATTTCATTACCTGAAAACGTTACAGTTACTACTGATGGTAATATCGTTACTGTAAAAGGCCCAAAAGGTGAACTTTCTACAGAAATTAACAAACATATTGCTGTTAGTATCGAAGGAAATGAATTAACAGTTACTAGAGATAGTGACAATTATAAAAAATTCCACGGAACTGCAAATGCTAATATCCAAAACATGGTTATTGGTGTAACAGAAGGTTATGAAAAGAAATTAGAATCAGTAGGTGTTGGATACCGTTTTGCTATTAAGGGAAACGAACTAGTTGTAACAGCTGGTTATTCTCATCCAGTAAACGTAGAAATCCCAACTGGAATTACGCTAGAAAGTCCAAGTAACACTGAACTTAGTGTAAAAGGAATCGATAAACAATTAGTTGGTGAATTTGCCGCTAATGTTAGAAAAATTAGAAAGCCAGAACCATACAAAGGAAAAGGTATTCGTTATAAAGATGAACACATTATCCGTAAAGTTGGTAAAAAAGCTGCTTAATAAATAAAGGAGAAGGTATTATGATAAAAAAAGAAAATCGTAATAAAGTGCGTTTAGCTAGACATGACAGAGTTAGAGCTAAAGTGGCTGGAACAACTGAAATTCCAAGACTTAACGTGTTTAGATCTAATAGCAATATCTTCGCTCAAATCATTGATGATAGTGAGGGTAAAACTTTAGTAAGTGCTTCTTCAATTGATAAAGAATTGAAACTAGAAAATGGTGGAAATGTAGAAGCAGCTACCAAAGTCGGAGAATTAATTGCTAATAGAGCGAAAAAAGCAAAAATTACAAAAGTAGTATTCGATAGAGGCGGATACTTATATCACGGTCGTGTAAAAGCATTAGCTGATGCTGCTCGCGAAAACGGATTAGAATTCTAAAGGAGGGAAAATAGTGGAAACTAGAAGAAGAGAACCCCGTCAAAAGTTATATGATGAAGAAGTTATCAACATTGGTCGTGTAACAAAAGTTACTAAGGGTGGTCGTCAATTACGTTTTTCTGCCACAGCTGTTATTGGAGACAGAAAAGGTAAAGTTGGTGTTGGATCAGGTAAAGCTGCTGAAGTA
>CAZIDO010000123.1:0-1745 GCA_964538005.1 uncultured Muribaculaceae bacterium | reverse complement strand
TCTTTATCTATATCATTTAATACACTTATTTTTTTGATTAACCAATCGGGACCAATTAAATCACTAATCATGGGATCACCAGTTAACCTTTCAATAACAATGTTAGGATTTAAATATTCTAATTGATCACAAACAATATTGACATACTCTTCTTTGGAAAGTAATTTAAATGGCTTTTTGTTATATAAAGTCGCTAAAGGAGTATCATTTAAAACACTTAACATATGAATTTTAATTCCATCAACATTTATTTTATCTAAGTATTTAATTGTTTCAATCATCATATTTTTTGTTTCATAAGGTAAGCCATTAATAACATGGGCAACAACAAAAATATTTTTGGCTTGCAATTTTTTTACTATATCTTCAAAGCATTTTAAATCATGACATCTATTAATTAATTTAGTAGTGTTTTCATGTATTGTTTGTAAACCAAGTTCAATTGTTAGAAACGTTTTTTTATTTAATTCATCTAAATACTCTAAACATTCATCACTAATAGAATCGGGTCTAGTGGCAATAGCAAGACCAACGACATTATCTAACTTTAAAATGGTCTGGTATTTTTCTTTTAATATTTTGACTGGTGCATAGGTATTACTTCTAGCTTGGAAATACCCGATATATTTACCAGTTGGCCATTTTTTATGCATAATTTCTTTGACCTCATCAAACTGTTTTATTAAGTCATCACTTGGTTTACCTGCATATTCACCGCTACCAGTTTTGGAACAATATATACATCCACTAGTTCCAACTTTACCATCGATATTAGGACATGTAAAACCGGCATTTAAACTGACCTTAAATACTTTACTATTAAACTTATGTTTATAAAAATAATCTAACGTATGATACCTTTTGTTGGTATCAGAATAGATAAACTCATTCATGTTATTCACCATAATAAGTATAACATAGACGTTAGAATAATGTCGAATAAAAAAGAATAAAGTTAAATAAGGAACTTTTTATGTGAAAATGATATGAAAAATAACATTTTTTAGCAAAAAAACTTTATATAATAAGCTTTTTTTGATATAATTGCTATGGGAGGTAGAAAAAAGTGAAAAGAAATTTACTTAAAGCAATTGGAATATCTTTCTTAATTTTTGTCGTTTTAAGTTGGATTATTCCTGTAGGTACCTATGCAGATGGAAAATTAACCACCAATGGTATCGACGCAGTTGGTTTGTTTGATTTATTTGGAATTCCTGCTTCAACACTTCTTACATTCGCTTTATATATCGTAGTATTTGCGGTAATAGGCGGATTATATGGAGTAATGAAGAAAACTGGAGCATTTGATGCTTGGGTAGAAAAAATTAATAAAAGATTTAAAGGTAAAGAAAAAGGATTCTTAATCTTTACAATTATTTTCTTTGTTATTCTTTCTTCATTAACAGGATTAGTATTACCATTATTTGCTATTGTACCATTATTTGCTGCTGTTATTTTAGCTATGAACTTCAATAAAGTTACTGCAATGGCATCAACAGTAGGGGCAATGTTAGTTGGTTCTATATGTTCAACATATGGATTCAATGTATCAGGTTATACTAAAAATATTTTATCTTTAGATATGAGTAATGAAATCGTAGCTAAATTAGTGTTATTAGTAGTAATTACTGCTGCTTTAATTTTCTTTGTATTAAGATTTGCTAAAAAAGTTGAACACAAAGCTGTTCATAAAGCAGAACCTAAAAAAGAAATTAAAAAAGAAGTAAAAGCAGAACCTAAAAAAG
>CAZIDO010000122.1:0-1769 GCA_964538005.1 uncultured Muribaculaceae bacterium | reverse complement strand
GTGCTGTAGATCAACTTGAAATATGGGCTAAAAGAGTGGGATGTGAATTTTATGGAAGTGATTCAAAAGACCCAGCGAGTGTGGTTTATGATGGGCTTTCAAAAGCAAAAGAAAATAATATTGATGTTGTATTAATAGATACAGCTGGAAGACTTCAAAATAAAGTTAATTTAATGAAAGAATTGGAAAAAATAAATAAAGTAATTGGCAAGTTAATTCCTAATGCTCCTCATGAAACATTATTGGTAGTTGATGCAACTACTGGCCAAAATGGAATAAGCCAGGCAAAAAGTTTTAAAGAAATAACTAATATTACAGGAATTGTTTTAACAAAACTCGATGGAACAGCTAAGGGTGGAATTGTTTTAGCAATTAAGGATAGCATAGGAATTCCTGTTAAGTATGTTGGTTTAGGAGAAAGAAAAGAAGATTTAAGAACCTTTGATATTGAAAAATACATTTATGGTTTATTCAAAGGGATGGAGGAATAATATGAATAAAAAGAAAATGCCCTTAGGGTTAATTGTTCAATTAGTTTTAGTTGCAATTTTAATTGTTGTATTGGGACTATCAATGTTTTGGAATTTTCTATTAATATATGCTGAAGTAATAGCAGGAGCCGCTTTAATTGTTATGGCATATAACAACCAAAAAGTATATAACCGCAAACATTTAACTTGGATTTATGCTTTATTTGGAGTTGTTTTAATAATTACAGCAATTTGGAAGGTATTTAATGGATAATCGTATTTACTTAATTGATTTATATGATTATTATTCAAACTTACTAACTGAAAAACAACAAGAGTATTTCGAAGATTATTATTTTGATAATTTAACTTTATCGGAAATTAGTGAAAATAAAGAAGTAAGTCGTAATGCTATTCATAAACAATTAAAAGAAGTAGTAGCTAAATTAGAAACTTATGAAAATAAATTAGAATTATATAATAAAAGTTTAAAAATAAAAGAATTAATAAAAGACTTAGATTCAAAAGTACAGGAAAGAATAAAAGAATTAATATAGGAGGCTAGCGTATGTTTGGAAAAATAGTTTACATTAGTGATAATGAAGCTCACGTCGAAATGCCGAGTGATGGATCATTATCAACAAATATCATGAATATGCATGTAGTATTTGAGGATGAAAAGAAAAAAATATTAGGTGAAGTTGAAGACATCAGTGATAAAATTATTAAAATTAGATTTTTGGGTGAAATCGTTGATGGCCATTTTGTAGGTGGGGTTATTCGTAAACCTACTTTTAATGCTAAATTAAGATTAATTAATCGTGATGAAGTAGGAATGTTGGTTGGAGAAGATAATGATTCTTCATTTGTATTAGGGGTAAGTCCATTATATGATGACTTTCCAATTAGAGTAGACATTAATGATTTATTTAGTAGTCATATGGCTATTTTTGGTAATAGTGGTTCCGGAAAATCATGTGGGGTAGCTCGTATTTTACAAAATATATTTGCAAATCCTAAATTATTGCCATTTAAATCAAATTTCTTTATCTTTGATGCATATGGAGAATATCATAATGCTTTAAAAGAAATCAATAAAATAAATCCGAATTTAAATTTTAAATTTTATACAACTAATATAAATCAAACAGATGGACAACTCTTAAGTTTACCAATTTGGTTGTTAGATATTGATGATATGGCTTTATTACTGAGAGCTGAACGTCATTCACAGTTAACAATAATTGAAAGAATGCTTAAATTAGCAACTATATTTGCAATGAATGATGAAATGTCAAT
>CAZIDO010000121.1:0-1875 GCA_964538005.1 uncultured Muribaculaceae bacterium | reverse complement strand
AGGAAGAAATACAAAAATACGTTGATTGGTATAACAATCAACGTATTCAAAAGAAGCTTGGATACTTGTCACCTGTACAGTATCGACTTAAATTTTCCAATTAATTATATTTTTATTTAGTGAGTACTTGACAGGTACTAGCATCGGTTTTGTATATTTTATTTGACTTTAGTCTTTATAAAACAAAGATTTTTATTAGTAAGCCTAAAGTGTTATAAGATTAACCTAGATTAGAACATAATAAAAGAGCATCGCTTTGGACCACTCTTTAGTTAATTTTAAACTTTTATATTGCCATTTATTTGAATGGTTATTTTTGTATCATATTTAATAAATTAATCTTAAACATATCTTTTTCAGAATGTTCTTTAGAAACCATAACTCCCTTATAGGTAACTAACTCTGACTGATGACCCTCGCTTAAAATATCTTTTGGAGTTAAAGACATCATTATTACAGTATTATTTTTTTCATCAATTTTGTAATGAAGTTTTACAGGACCATGAACTTTTGAAAATAAAGCGTCGGTTGGTAGTTTTACTTCATATAATGAAGTCTCTGAATTAAAATCGCCTAAAAGTTCTCCACTCTTTAAAGCTGGATAATATTCAAAATATAATTTTTTATACGCTAACATATTATATTTTTTTAATGCACTTTCTAATTTTTTAAATTCATTTTCATTTTCATATTCGAATATGTATTTATCTACCATAGTTGCCCTTCTTTCGTCTACTTTCCTACTATACATTATAGTATCATAAAGATTAAAAGAATGTCAATTATGGGAATGTTATTTAATATAAAGTTTACGTTTAATTATAAAGAAAAATACACTTATGTGTATTATCTTGTTTCATATTATTCTTTAACTATTTGTATAACTACGATCACGATAACGGTAATAAATAACATTACTGTATGTCGGTTCACTACTATACGTTATTACTGTATCTATACATTTGCTAGGTGTTTCTGAATATCCACCATTATCAAAATCAGCTGGACATACATAGTAAACTTTACTTGTACCATTATTGGTAACTGTTACTTTTTTCGGATTTTGTGTTTTTTGCATTGTTCCACTTGGAATCTTTTTATAACCTGTTTCTACTTGTTTAGTAGTTTTTTCTACTTGACGAGAATTACTAGAACTAATTTTAGTAGTAGTCCAATTCGACCAGGCGCCATAATTTGACCAAGAGCCCCCAGTTGTTTTAGTGTTTTCTACGTCACTTGCCACTTCTTTATTCTCTTTTTCAACGTTTTCTACGTCATTCGTTAGATTTTTTTTTTCGCACATGCCATTTGAGCAATAATCGTAATTACCGATATAGCTCATGACATATGCTTTTTTATCTGTACATGCTAGGTTTGTTTTAATTTCATAATCATTAGATTTTTTTGTAACTTCAACGTATGATTTATTGACATCACATTTTTTTCCTTTGCTATCAGTAAACTCTACTAATAGCTTTTTATCTAACATATCGCCTAAAGTTAGTCTTTTACTATCGCCTTCTTTTGAAGGTAAACGGTTACCATTAAAATATGATAAAGCGGCACTTTTCATAGTATTAATATTATTATTTAATACAGCAGCTGGTGTTGTCCCTAGTTTACTATCAATAGCATTGCTGATATATTTTTTAGTTGGAAATAACCAAATAATTATAAAAACGAATAAAACGATAAGTAAAATCTTTAAAGCCATGCTTTTAAAACTAAATTGCGGTGTATTATCTTCGTACATGCATAATCCCCCCCTTAAATATGAGGTTATAATAGCATAAACATAGATTTTTGTCAATTTAATAAGAAAAAAGATAGTGTAAAATGGTTTGGGGATGGGTATACAAAAAGGAAGACCTTTTG
>CAZIDO010000120.1:0-2160 GCA_964538005.1 uncultured Muribaculaceae bacterium | reverse complement strand
AACCTGAAATAAGTCCAGAAGAAATACAAGCTGAAGTTCATAATGATATCGAAAATGCTTTACCAACTGTTGAAGTAGACGCGCCATTCGATGCTGAACAAGCAATGAATAATGTTTATGGTGAAGTAGGAGTAAATCCTGAAGAACCAGTAGAAACAACTGAAAGAGATTTAACAAACTTAACATTATTCAAAGACCATGAAGATTATACATTCACATTTGGTCAAAAATTATATGGCAGAGAAGCACTTACGCCGGCAGAATTAGAATCATTAGAAAACGAAAAAGATTTCTTTAATGAAAAAACATTTGAAGCTAAACGTTTAACTCAGTATAAAAAAATTACTGAAGAAAATAAAAAGCTAAAAACTAAAGTAACAACTTTAGGCAAAGAATTCAAGAAAAACGTTGAGTCAATTTCAACTACTTATACTAAAGATGTTGAAAAATTGAATAAAGCAACTAAAAAAGCTAAAGAACAAGCTGAAGTTGATAGAGTTGAAAAAATTCAAACTCAAAAATTAAACGATTCATTAACTGCAACAATTAATGAACAAACAGCTAATATTGAAACTTTGACTACAAATAATGCAGATTTACAAAATACAATTGATAATCAAAAATCACAAATTAGTGACTTAGAAAAAGTAAATAAAGAACAAGCTGAAAAAATCAGAATGTTTGAAGAAAAACTTAATACAGTATTTGGAATCGTTAAAGAAGTTAGCGAAGAAAACTAAAGTCAAAATGGCAAGGAATTCCTTGTCGTTTTTTGTTGTTTTTTGTAATAAGGTATAGTATAATACTATAAAGGAGGATAATATGGAACAATGGTATGTTTGGTTAGCAATTATTATTATTTTAGCAGTCTTAGAAGCCGCAACTGTTAATTTAACGACAATTTGGTTTGTCGCAAGCGGACTTATTGCTTTAATTATTTCATTCTTTACCGATAGTTACCTAATTCAATTTGGAGTATTTGTTATTTTAGGCGTTGTTTTATTAGTAACAACAAAACCTTTATTAGAAAAAGTAATAAAAACTAAAAAACACGCTACTAATTTTGAAAGAATACTTGGTCAAGAAGGAATAGTAACCGAAAAAATTACAAAAAATGAAACCGGCGAAGTAAAAGTTGACGGTAAACGTTGGACAGCATACGCTGATAAAACTATTAAAGTAGATGCAACCGTAAAAATATTAGAAATAAATGGGGTAAAAATCAAAGTTGAAGAAATCAAGGAGGAAGTAAAATGAGTGTTTTATTAATTATTTTAATTTTAGTTATTGTCTTAATTATTCCAAATGTTAAAGTAGTACCACAATCAAGATGTTATGTTATCGAAAGATTAGGTTCATATTTTACAACATGGCAAAATGGTCTACATTTTAAAATACCATTTGTTGATAGAATTTCAGCAAATGTAAGTTTAAAAGAAACCGTTAAAGATTTCGCACCGCAACCAGTTATTACCAAAGATAACGTAACAATGCAAATTGATACAGTAGTTTATTTTCAAATAACTGATCCAAAACTATATACTTATGGTGTTGATAATCCATTAAGTGCGATTGAAAACTTAACCGCAACAACATTACGTAACATCATTGGTGATTTAGAATTAGATCAAACATTAACATCAAGAGATGTAATCAATACCCAAATGCGTTCAATTTTAGATGAAGCAACTGACCCATGGGGAATAAAAGTAACCCGTGTTGAAGTTAAAAATATTTTACCACCAAGAGATATCCAAGAAGCGATGGAAAAACAAATGCGTGCTGAACGTGAACGTCGTGAATTAATTTTAAAAGCTGAAGGTGAAAAGAAATCAAGTATTTTAATTGCTGAAGGTGAAAAACAAAGTGCTATCTTAAGAGCTGAGGCTGAAAGAGAATCACAAATTAGAATTGCGGAAGGTGAAGCAGAGGCGATTTTAACAATTAATCATGCTGAAGCAGAAAGTATTAAATTGATTAAAGAAGCAGGCGCTGATAAATCAGTATTAACTTTAAGAAGCTTTGACGCTTTAGCAAAAGTAGCAAATGGGCAAGCAACTAAAATTATTGTCCCTTCAGATTTGCAGAATTTAGCAACCTTAGGAACTACTTTAGAAGCGATGTTCAAAGAAACTGGAAAAAAATAACAGGCTAATTTTA
>CAZIDO010000119.1:338-2261 GCA_964538005.1 uncultured Muribaculaceae bacterium | reverse complement strand
AAAACTTACATGTTTAGGTATTATGTGTGCGGACACTTATTATTTCAATTTATAGTATATTTCTTTTTTTATAAAAAATTTGACAAATATATTTGTTTATGATAGTATAACCCTGTTTTCAAAAGGAGGGGAACTAAATGAGAATAACTGAATTACAAAAAATAGAAATTAACCAAGATTTAAAACAAGCTGAACTTGACTATGAAAATGCTAGAAGAGGCTTAGAAGCTTTTAGATTAACTAGTAAAGCTCATAGTGGTGATGATGACTATGCATTAGACACAACATTTATTACTGATTATGCTAATGCTTCAGCCCGTATTAATGAACTTGAAGCAGCTAAAGCAAATGGTGAAATAGTAACACCAGTAGGTGATACTGTTCAAATTGGTAGTTATGTTGAAATTGGAACTTTAACTCGTGGCGTTACTGGATTTTTCGTTGTTGAGGAAACACTAACAACTAAACCAATAAAAAAAGAATGCTCAGTTAAAGCTCCATTAGTTAGTGCCATTTTAGGACATAAAGTTGGCGATGTATGTGAATTTGAAGTTAATGGCAAAAAAGATGCTGTGGCTATTGGCTTAGTAGATAATGATTATGGAATAGACTTAGCTGCCGAATTAACTCAAGGTTCTAAACAAAATATTAGATAAAACAATGAATAAAACATTGTTTTTTTCTTGTTTTTACATATACTAGTACTGGTGATAATATGGTGATTGGAATAATTGGAAGACCTGCTAAAACAGATTTAGATAATGATGGTGTTTTAATTTATAAAAGTCTTTGTGATAAATTATATAGCTATGATTGTTTTCCAATTGGTTTGATTCCCAATATTATTGGTATGGATTTTAATCAATCATTAAATGAATTTCAATATGAACAATTAAAAGAATTAATAAATATTTGTGATGGTATTATCTTACAGGGTGGCGAGGAAATGAATGAATTTGATAAAACCGTCGCCTTATATTTATATGAACAAAACATCCCAACTCTAGGTATATGCTTAGGTATGCAAACAATGGGCGTTATTGCTTCAGGTAATACTATAAATGATGCTAACCACAATATCAAAAGTAAATATGCACACTATGTAAAGATAAATAAAAATAGTAGGTTATATGAAATAATAGGTAAACAGTATATTTTTGTTAACAGTAAACACCATGAAAGAATTTATAAAACCAATTTAGAAGTGACTGCCTATTGTGAGGATGTTATTGAAGCTATAGAGGATAAAACTAAAACATTTTATGTAGGCGTGCAGTGGCATCCGGAAAGTTTAGATGATGAAAATAGTGACAAATTATTTAAAGCTTTTATCAATTCAATGAATAGATAAAGCTGTTTTTATTTGGAACTTGCTAAAACAAATAAAATAATATATAATCGATAAAGCGAGGTAAAAAAATGAAAATAAAATATGAATTAATAGATAAAGATAATAATGCAAGGTTTGGTTATTTACATACTAATCACGGAACCTTTGAAACACCAATGTTTATGCCAGTTGGTACTTTAGCAAATGTTAAAACTTTAACACCTGAAGAAATTAAAGAAGTAGGTAGTGGAATAATATTATCCAATACTTATCATTTGTGGTTAAGACCAGGCGAAGGTATAGTAGCAAAAGCGGGTGGACTTCATAAATTTATGAATTATGATGGTCCTATTTTAACTGATAGCGGTGGTTTTCAAGTTTTTTCATTAGCAAAACCAAAAGACATTACTGAAGAAGGAGTTCATTTTAAAAGTCATATTGATGGATCTAAATTGTTTTTAACACCAGAACTATCAATTGAAATTCAAAATAAATTAGATAGTGATATTGCGATGAGTTTTGATGAATGTATTCCACCTAATACCAGTCATGAATATTGCAAGGCAAGTACTGAACGCACATTGAGATGGGCA
>CAZIDO010000119.1:0-280 GCA_964538005.1 uncultured Muribaculaceae bacterium | reverse complement strand
GAAAATATAGTGCTGAAGAAACCGTTAAAATGGACTTTGAAGGTTATTCAATTGGCGGAGTAGCAATTGGAGAAACCAAAGATGTTACTTATCAAATGATTGATGACGCAATAAAGTATTTACCAGAAAATAAACCAAGATATTTAATGGGGGTAGGAGAACCTGCTGATATTTTAGAAGGTATAGAACGTGGCGTTGATATGTTTGACTGTGTATTACCAACTAGATTGGCTCGCCATGCCAATGCGTTTACGCCAACCGGTAAAATAAATGTAAAAAA
>CAZIDO010000118.1:1673-2323 GCA_964538005.1 uncultured Muribaculaceae bacterium | reverse complement strand
TTTATTTATCTTACAAGTTTTTTTAATTAAAAATGCAGCTGGTGGAGTTTTAATTACAAAGTCAAATGATCTATCATCATAAATAGAAATTTCACAAGGTAAAATATCTCCCATTTTATCTTTAGTCGCATCATTAAATCTAGTACAGAATTCTGATAAGTTAATTCCTGCAGGTCCTAAAACAGTTCCGATTGGCGGTTGTGCTGTTGCTTTACCGGCTGGTACTTGAATCTTAATTACTTTTGATATATTTGCCACGAAAAACACCTCCTAATATTTTTTTTTCGCGAGTGGTTCTAATGCATCCGCGCTCCCACTTATTTCTATATTAAATTAAAATATAGCCATTTAATAATATCACAAATGTTTACTTTTGTAAACTAAGCCTTGCTAATTTGTGATAATTCTAATTCAACGATAGTCTCTTGACCGAATAAGTCTAGAGCTACCTCTAATTTAGCATTTTCTAAATCTATACCTTTAACGGTTCCATACATGTTTGTAAATGGTCCATCGATAACTTCTACTTTATCTTCCACTTGAAGCTCATTAGCAATGTCTAATCTACTCATACCCATTGTACCTAAAATATGGTCTACTTCAGTTGGGGTTAACGGGAAAGGTTTTGCCCCTTTACCTGATGACCCGAT
>CAZIDO010000118.1:0-1663 GCA_964538005.1 uncultured Muribaculaceae bacterium | reverse complement strand
AGTTACTCCTGGAGTATTACGAACGATAAACCATGCTTCGTCAGTCATTACCATTTCAACCAAGATATAACCCGGAAACATTTTTTTGAGTTTTTCTTTACCATTCACGTCTATTTCTGTTTGTTCAGGGACAACTACCCTTAAAATATAGTCTTCCATTCCCATTGAATTAGCACGCATCTCTAATTTTTCTTTTACTTTATTCTCATGTCCAGAATAAGTGTTAACTACATACCATTCTTTTTGCATTATTTAAGCCCCTCCACTAATGATCTAGCTCCAGCAATAATAAAGTCTGAAGCAACAAAGAAAACAGCTAAAATGATAATACAAGATAAACATGCTATTGAATATTTTAACATATCATTTTTCTTAGGCCATCTAACTCTGCCCATTTCTTTTTTGACACTAGCGAAAAAATTCTTAATTTTTTGCATATGCTCACCTACTTTTAATATTATGTTTTTTTCAAATAAAAAACACCTTTTTGTGTCTGAAATAATATTAACATATTTTCCCTACAAAAGTCAAGTGTTTGATTATCAGTTATTATAAATTGTATCTTGTTTTATCTTGATTATAGTTTTGCATAACTTCGGAGTCAGTTAAAGCTTTGCTATAAAATCTAAATGCATACATATTTCCACCAAATGGAATTAATCTATCGGTTCTAATATCCCCACCTAATGATAATGGATATAATGAAGTTTTCGAAGTATATGCCCCCAAACTTATTGATTCTGTTTTAGTACCATCAATATATCCTGTAACACCATTCCCATTATAAACTAACGTTAGTAAACTTGTTTTTTTAGCGGGTGTGATTGTTCTATATAGCCCTTTATCTATTCCAGGATACATTGGGGCTGTTCTAGTTATTCCATTTGAGCCCAAACCATTGCGTTCGATTAATACCGGAGATTTCCCACCATCATATCCACTCATTAATACATCCCTTTCGGATAATTCATTTGGCATAAATAATATTTCAAATGAATATGTTTGCTGATTTAATACAGTATTGGTAATTATTTGCGGTAAAACAAAACGGGTTGTTGAATTATTAAACACCCAGTGATTTTTATCATAACTAGGATCAATGGCGCTAATTGTGTTGTGACCGTTTAAACTAATGTCTTGCCATTCGTTAGTAGGAAGTGTTTCGTTAACTGTTGGTATTTTGCCATCTAAATGAACGACTAAACCATTTTGAGTATAATTCGGTAAAAGACTGTTGGTATCAGTTATATCTGTCAGGCACTCATCTTTATTTATTGACCTCACTAAAAGCTCTGTTTCACCGGGTCCCTTTATAGCGCATTTTTTAACGGTTTCATCCCAAAATCTTGCTGATATATTTCCATCAATCCCTAGTTTTACACTACCTCCATCAGGAATCTTACCAGTAAGCACTAATTTTTGCTCACCTGACTTCAACTGTTTGTCTTGAACTGTAAAAATGATGTTGTTAGCAGTTTCCTGATGTTGTGCATAATATAATCTCGAAGCATCAATAACTCCATATATGCTATCTTTAAAAGAACTTAATCTGGCATCACTTACGACATTTAATATTATTGGCGTGGTTATTAATGCTATTATAGCTAATATTATTATTACTGCTAATAACTCTATTAATGTAAATCCTTTTTTCATATAAATC
>CAZIDO010000117.1:0-2382 GCA_964538005.1 uncultured Muribaculaceae bacterium | reverse complement strand
ATTACTGTGTTATAATTAATTACGTGTGACTGCGTAGATGTGTGAGGTTGCCGAGACGCGGGGTTAAGTTGTTACAAAAACTAAGGGCGTTATCGGGTTTTCATACGGAGCAAGTCTATACTGAGATATAGACGAAAGGAGGATACAATATGTCTAAGACTAAAGTTCGTATCAGACTTAAAGCATTTGAACACAAAAGCCTAGATGGTGCTTGTGCTAAAATAATTGAGACTGTAAAAAGAACTGGAGGAGAAGTAAGTGGACCAATTCCACTACCAACCGAAGTTGAAAAAATTACTATCTTAAGAGCTGTTCATAAATACAAAGATTCACGTGAACAATTCGAAAAGAGAACACACAAAAGACTTATTGATATCAATAACCCAAGCAAGGAAACAATCGATGCTTTATCGCATTTAGATATTCCTAGCGGCGTTGATATTCAAATCAAATTATAGGAGGAATGAAAATGAAAGGAATCTTAGGTCGTAAAATTGGAATGACTCAAGTATTCGATCAAGATGGTAAATTAACACCTGTAACAGTTGTTGAAGTAACTGCTAATGTAGTTACGCAAATTAAAACAAAAGCAACAGATGGTTACGATGCTATCCAACTTGGTTTTGATACAAAGAGAGAAAAGTTAGCGACAAAAGCTTCTGTTGGTCATACCAACAAAGCAAACACTACACCTAAGCGCTTCTTTAAAGAAATTAGAGGTGTTAACGTTGAAGACTATACTTTAGGACAAGAAATCACTGCTGATATCTTTACTAGAGGTGAGGTAATCGACGTAACTGGAACTACAAAAGGTAAGGGGTTCCAAGGTGTTATTAAAAGACACGGTCAAAGTAGAGGACCTATGGGACATGGATCACATTACCATAGACGCCCAGGTAGTATGGGAACAATGAGACCAATGCGTGTATTCAAGGGTAAAAAATTACCAGGTCATATGGGGACATTAACTGTAACGATTCAAAACTTAGAAATTGTTGCTGTTGATATGGAAAACAATGTAATTTTAGTTAAAGGTAATATTCCAGGACCTAAAAGGGGTCTAGTAATCATTAGAAGTGCTGTTAAAAACCCAAGTAAGGTTAACGAAAGACCTGAATTAGTTTCATACGTAGAAGAAACTCCAGTAGAAGAAGTTATTGAAACAGTAGCAACTGAAGACGTAATCGAAAATACTGAAGAAACTACAGAAGTAGTAGAAACTGAAGCTACAGAAAAACCTGAAGAAGCCGCAGAAGTTGAAACAACAACTACTGAGGAAGAAAAGTAGGAGGGTATAAATATGAAAAAGAATCCTGTTTTAAATATCAAGGGTGAAAAAGTAGCAGACATCACTTTAAATGAAAACGTATGGGGTATCACACCAAACGATGCCGTATTATACGACGCTATTACCTTAGCAAGAAATTCACAAAGACAAGGCACTCATAGTACTAAAACACGCAGCGAAGTTCGCGGTGGTGGAAGAAAACCATGGAGACAAAAAGGTACAGGACGTGCGCGTCAAGGCAGTATCAGATCTCCACAATGGCCAGGTGGCGGAATTGTATTCGGACCTAAACCAAGAACTTATAATAAAAAAATGAATAAAAAAGAAAGAGTACTTGCAATCAAGTCTGCTCTATCTTATAAATACCAAGATAAAGAAATCATCGTATTAGATAATTTGAATATCGAAACAAATAAAACAAAAGATATGCTTAATTTATTACAAGCTATCAAAGCCGAAAAGAATATTTTAATCGTAGTAAAAGAACTTACTGATAATGTAATTTTATCTACACGTAATATTGCTAACGTAGTATTATTACAATCAAATGAAATTAGTACATTAGATGTAATTGCTTCAGATTGTTTAATCATTACTGAAGACGCGGTTAAAGCTATAGAGGAGGTGCTTGCATAATGGAACATAGAGACGTTATAAAGGCCCCAATAATTACAGAAAAAACTTCTGATTTAGCAAATCAAAATACAATCGTGTTTAGTGTTGATATTAGATCTAATAAAACACAAATCAAACAAGCGGTTGAAAATATCTTTGATGTTAAAGTTGAAAATGTTAACACTATCAACGTAAAACCTAAGAAAAAAAGAGTAGGAAAATACGCTGGTAAAACAAGTAGAGTAAAAAAAGCAATTGTTAAATTAAAAGAAGGAAGTTCAATCGAACTTAACTAAACTTAAGGGAGGAAATATATGGCGATCAAATCATATAAACCAATAACTAATGGTAGACGTGGTATGACTACTTTAAAAAATGAAGAAATCACAAAAACCACTCCAGAAAAATCATTAGTTACAACTATTAAAAAATCAGGTGGTCGTAATAACCAAGGTAAAATCACAGTAAGACACCATGGT
>CAZIDO010000116.1:0-2453 GCA_964538005.1 uncultured Muribaculaceae bacterium | reverse complement strand
ATGCAGAGGAAATAAATGAATTTATCAACAAAAAACAGTTCTAGTTAGAACTGTCTTTTTTAGCTAATGCTTCTTTAGTTGAAGTATTGTATGCTTTTTTAATATCGTTATCGTTTATTTCCATTTTATATTTTTTACGAAGTTCAACCATAGCTTCTGTTGATAATGAAGAATCACTACTCATTTTTTCTTCAATAATTTTTTTAATAATAGTATCTCTTACTTCGTTTAATTTAGGTTTATCTTTTTGACTAGTACGGTAGATAACGTGGTATCCATATTCTGATTTAACTGGTTCTTTAGTATAAGTCTTATCTTTCAATCCATTAGTTGCTTTCCAGAATTCATCAACAACTTCACCATAAGTAACAGTTAATTTACCACCTTTTGAAGCAGTACCTGAATCATCAGAATTTTCTTTAGCTAATTTAGCAAAGTCTTCACCTTTATCTAATTTTTTAATAATGTTTTCAGCTTCTTCTTTAGCTTTTTCTTCAGCTTTAGTTTTTTCCTCATCAGACATTTTATCATTAGTATCTGGTGAAATTAAAATGTGTTTAGCTTCGATGTCTCCAAAGATTTTATCATCGTAGTATTTTTGAATTTCTTCATCAGTTATTTTACCTTTGATATAGTTTTCGGTAATTGTTTTTTTCTTATAATCTAAAATCAAAGATTCTTTGAAAGATTCTTCGTCTTTAAATCCCGCTTGAGTTAAAGCTTCGTTAAAGTCTTTTCCGTAGCTTTTATAAGAAGATTTATAAGATTCAATTTGTGAGTCAGCATATGTTTTCGCATCCTCATCGGTTTCTACTTCCTTGTTAACAATGAAAGTATCAATCATATTAACTAATGTAGCCTCACCACCTTGAGTTTTAAGTTGATTATATAAGTCTTCTGCTGTAAAACTTTTTCCATCAATACTTGCTACAACTTCCTTACCATCTTTTAAAGTTGGTGTTTTTCCACAACCTACAAGGCCAACTACTAATACAATAGTACCTAAAATTAATAAAGTTTTCTTTCCCATTCTGCGCTTCCTTTCACTGTATGTCAATTTTCATACATTTCTATGATAGCAAATTTTCCCATAAAAAACAATATTTTTTAATTATTTTTCATATTAGTACTCACACAAATCCATGTTTTCCATAAAATAATGTGAAAAGACAAAAAGGAGGATGATTTATATGTGTCACACAGGTGGAAGCGCAGCTGCAATCGTATTAGTACTATTTATTCTTTTAATAATCATACTTGGGGCTTATATCTAAGCCTCTAGAATAGGGGGTAATTATGGCTTGCAATAATGAAAAACCATGTGGAAATCCATGTGGAACACCTTGTAAAAATAATGGGTATTTAATAATATTAGTATTATATATTTTACTTGCTATTTTACTTGGTTCTTGTATTTGCTACTAAGAAAAGAAGTCCATGGACTTCTTTTTTACTTTATTTTTGATAAGTACGAGCTGGTGCCTGTAATGAATATTCTACATTTTTAGTATTGCTTTTACTGCTGTATTCTTCCTGTTTTTTATAATATGTACAGTAAACAGAATGACTACCACCTAGGTTTTCACCATGTTCTAATTCTTCATGTCTAGAAATTCTTTGACTTAATAAATTACAAACGGTGTTTATTGTTTCACTTGACAGGCTAGGAATCATTCGCTCTAAAAGAGCAGCCTGCAATCTATCAATATCTTCATAATCGGTGTTATGCCATTTCCCATTTGCGATAAGCGCTTGTTCCAATTCGGCGGCAATTATGTCGGCTTTATTTTTTACTTCTTTTAAATTAGCAGAATCATTGCTTTCCATTTCAATAGGACTTGTTTTTTGGGTAACTCTACGAGGCTCCTTATATAATGATTTGTCATCATCAGGAAATCTTTGTGTTATATAAAGTTGGTCATCTGGCGAAAGAATATTTTCACGTAATAAATTTTTCATTTTGGTAACTTGACTATTTGCATATCCAGATAACCGGGCAATTTGTTTATTAGTAAAATTATTTCGACCCATCAAATTTTCATGGCAAATTTCTAATAATCGTTGATGATCTTCTTCACAAATATGATGTTCACGGGCTTTTGAATATTGCTTAGCATCATCATCAGGGAAAGAAATCCTTATATATTCTTGTTCTAAATCAGAACAATTCTTTGTTCTTAGTTTCTTTTTTAATTTAGCAACTGAATCTGGAGTATAAGATGTTTCTTCAGCTATTTGACGGTCGGTTTTACTGCTTCTTCCTATTAGAGAACAATGACATTCATTTAATAAATGTTTTTTTCTTTCTGAAATAAATGATGTATACATTTAAATTCCCCCTTTGTTAAGAAAATATTATATACCATTTTGAAAAAAACGCAAATTATTAAGAATTCTGGATAGTGTAAAATGGTTTGGGGATGGGTATACAAAAAGGAAGACCTTTTGTTAAA
>CAZIDO010000115.1:0-2607 GCA_964538005.1 uncultured Muribaculaceae bacterium | reverse complement strand
ACATTCAATTCATTTATCAATTTTATTGTTCACCAACACTATTTGACAAAGAACCTTAATTTATTGTATATGTGTTTGAGTTTGTCTCATCAATTTTTGGTTTTCCATAATCTTATTAATAATTGAAATTAAAAATAGATTTATAAAAATCTACTTTATCAACATACAATCTCCAAATGAGAAAAAGCGATATTCTTCTTTAACAGCTTCTTTATACGCATTTAAAATATTATCCTTACCAGCTAAAGTACTTACCAACATTACTAAAGTTGATTTTGGTAAGTGAAAATTAGTAATTAATTTATCAATTCCTTTAAATTGATAACCTGGATATATAAAGATATCGGTAAATCCACTACATTCTTTAAAAGTATTATATAAACTCATTACTGTTTCTAAGGTTCTGGTAGTGGTTGTTCCAACACTAATTATATTATGCCCTTGCTCTTTAGTTTTATTTAATAAATCTGCTGTTTCCCTAGTCATAATATAAAATTCACTATGCATTTTATGTTCATTAACATTGGTTACTGATACAGGTCTAAAAGTACCTAGTCCCACATGTAAGGTAATATACACTACATTAATACCTTTTTCTTTTGCTTTATTCAATAAATCTTTGGTAAAATGTAACCCCGCTGTTGGAGCAGCTGCACTGCCAATATTTTTGGCATATACTGTTTGATATCTATCTTTATCTTTTAGTTTTTCATGAATATAAGGCGGTAAAGGCATTTCACCTAACTCATCTAATATTTCATATAAAATACCTGAATAAATTAATTTAAAGTGTCTAATACCATCTTCATAAACACCGGTACATTCAGCTCTTAATTTATCACCAAAAGCTATAATTGTGCCTTCTTTTATTCTTTTAGCCGGTTTACTTAAACACTCCCATGTGTCGTTTCCTAAATCTTTAAGCATTAGCATTTCGATAACAGCATTTGTTTCTTCTTTAGTCCCGATTAATCTAGCCGGTATAACTTTAGTATCATTTAAAACTAAAGTATCATTTGGATTTATATAGTCCAAAATATCAGTAAAATATTGATGTTCAATTTCACCAGTTTCTTTATCTAAAACCAGCATCCTTGAAGCATCTCTTTTTGCTAAAGGCGTTTGTGCGATTAAACGTTCAGGTAAATCATAATCAAAGTCTTCAGTTGTCATATAATCGTCCTATCTGGTATGTTCTGGAATTTGCTCTCTTATCAATGGTTCACTGGTAAATATTCGGTCTACATCATCATAAAAACCTTCAAGGTCATTTTTGTATTCGTCCATCAATGTAAGTGTTCTTTTTACATCTCCATTTAAATTAGCTTCAAATTCCACTTGTTCTTCTTTTGTTTTATAGTCTCTAAAATCATCTGTCCAAGTTTCTGATAAGTCATGAACTGCCTCTAATAACTTTAATTGTTCTTCCTCGTCGGCTGACATTTGACCTATTTGTTCTAAAATTGCTGGATGTGTTAGTAATGGAAGAGCGCCCGTTGTAATATTCTTAAATGGCTCAAAATATTTTTTTATTAATTCATTATCCAACCCCTGCATTATTTGTTCTCCTAAATTCATATATATTCCTCCTATTCAAATAAGCTTTTTTGTTCACTCTTATTTAAGTGCTCATAAGCTTTTTCAGTTACCATTCTACCACGACTTGTTCTTTTTAGCAAGCCATTTTGCAGTAAATATGGTTCATACACGTCTTCGATGGTAGTTGCTTCTTCGCCAATGGAAGACGCTAAAGCATCAATTCCCACTGGTCCACCATTAAATTTTTCAATAATTGACTTTAATAAATTATAGTCCGTTTCATCTAAACCAAACGCGTCTACCTTTAATTTATCTAAAGCTATTTTTGTTACTTTTAAATCAATTGTTCCATTACCTAAAACTATGGCATAGTCACGTACTCTTTTAAATAAACGATTCGCTATTCTAGGTGTCCCGCGGCTACGACGAGCAAGTTCAGTTGCTGCATTTTCATCAATTGGACAATCTAAAACTCGACTTGTCCTTAGGATTATTTGTTCTAATTCTTCTTCTGTATAAAATTGTAATTTTGATATTATTCCAAATCGATCACGTAATGGCCCAGTTAAATCACCAGCTCTGGTGGTCGCCCCAACTAAAGTAAAAGGTGGTAAATCAATTCTAATGTTACGACTTGATGAATCACCCCCAACAATAATATCTAAGGTAAAATCCTCCATCGCTGAATATAATATCTCTTCGATATATCTCGGAATACGATGAATTTCATCAATAAATAGAACATCACCCGGTTCTAAAGTTGAAAGGACAGCTGCTAAGTCACCACTTTTTTCGATTGATGGACCACTTGTTGTTTTTATATTAGTACATAATTCATTAGCAATAATATAAGCTAAAGTTGTTTTTCCTAATCCTGGAGGACCATACAGTAAAACATGATCTAATGATTCTTCGCGCATTTTAGCCGCTTTAATAAAAACGTTTAAGTTTTCTTTTACTTCACTTTGACCTATATATTCATCAATACTATCTGGTCTAATAGTACCTTCAAAAGTATCTTCTGCTAATTCATGGTTTGTAATTACTCTTTCATCCATACTATTCCTC
>CAZIDO010000114.1:0-2709 GCA_964538005.1 uncultured Muribaculaceae bacterium | reverse complement strand
CCAGGTAATGCTCCTTTAGAAAAAAAACAAACAATTAGTGATAAAGAATATAGAGCTTACTATGAAAAATATGGAAATACTTTCAGAGTAGGTATGGGTGCTGAAGCAATCAAAGAACTTTTAAGTCAAGTTAAACTTGGAGAAGAAGTAGAATCAATTAAAATTGGAATTGATGAAATTAAAGATGCTACAAGTCAAAAAAGAATTCGTTTAATTAAACGTTTAGATGTATTAAATGCTTTCTTAGAATCAGGTAATAAACCAGAATGGATGATACTAGATGCACTTCCAGTTATTCCTCCTGAACTTAGACCAATGATTCAATTAGATGGTGGACGTTTTGCAACATCAGACTTAAATGATTTATATAGACGTGTTATAAACCGTAATAATCGTTTGAAAAAATTAATTGATTTAGGCGCTCCTTCAATTATTATCCAAAATGAAAAACGTATGCTACAAGAAGCTGTAGATGCGCTATTCGATAATGGTCGAAGAGGCAAAAATATTACTGGACCAGGTAACAGACCTTTAAAATCACTTTCAAGTATGCTTAAAGGTAAACAAGGGCGTTTCCGTCAAAACTTACTTGGTAAACGTGTTGACTATTCAGCTCGTTCAGTTATCGTTGTTGGACCTTCACTTAAAATGTATGAGTGTGGAGTTCCAAAAGAAATGGCTTTAGAATTATTCAAACCACATGTTATTAATGGTTTAGTTACTAAAGAAATTGCTAGTAATATTAAAGCTGCTAAGAGAATGATTGAAAATCAAGATGAACGTGTATGGGACATTGTTGAGGAAAAAATCAAAGAACATCCAGTTCTACTTAACCGTGCACCAACCTTACATAGACTTGGTATTCAAGCGTTTGAACCTAAATTAATCGAGGGTAAAGCTATTAGATTACATCCATTAGTATGTAAAGCATTTAATGCCGACTTTGATGGAGACCAAATGGCGGTTCACGTACCTATCGGTGAAGAAGCTCATGCAGAAGCTAGAATTCTTATTTTAGGTGCAAATAATATCTTGTCACCTAAAAATGGTGAACCTATTGTTACACCATCACAAGATATGATTTTAGGTAACTACTATTTAACTTTAGAAAAAGCAGGTTTAGAAGGTGAAGGTAGAGTATTTAAAAATAGTAATGATGCAATTATGGCTTATGGTCGTAATGAAATTTCATTACATACTCGTATTGCTTTACCAGTTAAATCATTCAAACATAAAATATTCCCAGATAAATATTTAGATAAATACCTAGTTACAACAGCAGGTAAATTAATATTTAATGATGTTTTCCCAGATACTTTCCAATATGTAAATGATGGAAGTGAAGAAAATATTAAAAATATTACTCCATCTAAGTACTTTATTGATAAGGGTAAAAACATTCCTGAAGAGATTAAGAAAATGTCAACTCCAAAAGCTTTAAATTCAGGAGCTTTAGGTGGGTTAATCGCTCAAATCTATAAGCGTTATCAAACAACTGAAACATCAGTAATGTTAGATGCAATTAAAGATTTAGGATTTAAATATTCGACTTTATCAGGAATTAGTTTCTCAATTGCCGATGTTGAAGAAAGTAAGACTAAAGCTGACGTAATTCAAAAATCACAAGAAAAAGTTGATGCAATTAATAAACAATTTAAACGTGGTCTTATCACTGAAAACGAAAGATATGATCGTGTTATCGACACTTGGTTTAAAGCCAAAGACGATGTTTATAATGAATTAACTGATTGGTTAAAAAATAATCCAGATGCTTCAATTAGTATGATGATTGATTCAAAAGCTCGTGGATCTATTAAAGAATATGGTCAATTAGCTGGTATGCGTGGTATCATGAACAAACCAACAGGTGACTATGTTGAAATTCCTATTCTTTCTTCATTCAGTGAAGGTGTTACGGTATCAGAGTTCTTTACATCTACCCATGGTACTCGTAAAGGAGCGGTTGATACAGCCTTAAAAACAGCCGATGCTGGATACTTAACTCGTCGTTTAGTTGACGTAGTTCAAGATGTAATCGTTAAAGACGATGATTGTGGTACTGATTTAGGTGTTGTAGTTGAACAAATTTTAAACACTGATAATACTTTAATCGAAACTTTAGAAGAACGCATTACTGGAAGATATACTAACAAAAAAATTGTTCATCCAGAAACTAAAGAAGTTATGTATGAAAAAGATACTTATATTACTGAAGCGATTGCTGAAAAAATCGTTAAAGCTGGTATTACAAAAGTACCAATCAGAAGTGTCCTTACATGTCGTACTGAACATGGCGTTTGTAAAAAATGTTATGGTCGTAACTTAGCAACTGGTTTTGAAGTTGAAATAGGAGAAGCAGTAGGTATTATGGCCGCTCAATCAATTGGAGAACCTGGTACCCAACTTACCATGAAAAACTTCAATACTGGTGGAGTTGCTGGTGGTGAAGATATTACCCAAGGTTTACCACGTGTTCAAGAAATATTTGAAGCTCGTAATCCTAAAGGTAAAGCTACTATTTCTGAAATCAATGGTGTTGTTACTAAAATCATTGATGAAGGTGGTAACTTTAAGATATATGTTAAAAATGACGTTGAAACAAGAGAACACACTACTAACTATGGTGTTGAAGTTTGTGTCGAAGTTAATCAAGATGTTAAAGCCGGAGAGAAACTTACTAAGGGAGCAATTAACCCTAAAGAATTATTA
>CAZIDO010000113.1:0-2892 GCA_964538005.1 uncultured Muribaculaceae bacterium | reverse complement strand
CTTTCTTTTTTTAAATTTGACTTAATGAGTTAAATGTGTTAAAATCAGTATTAGTTTTTAATTGAGGGACTCCTTTAATTTAGAAGGAATCTCTTTTTTTACGGAAGGAAGAAGAAATGAAATTTACAGAACTAGAAATAAATGAAAAAATAATCAAAGGCTTGGAGGCTATGGGATTTGAAGAAATGATGCCAATTCAAGCTGAAAGTATTCCCGTAATTTTAAGCGGGGAAAATATAATTGGGGAGGCTGAAACCGGGACTGGCAAAACAGCCGCTTTTACAATCCCACTATTAAATAAAATTGATTTTAAATCAAAAAATACAGAATGTTTAATTGTAACTCCTACTAGGGAATTAGCAATGCAGATAGTATCAGAAATTGAAAAAATAGGAAAATTTTTAAAACCATCATATGCTACTTTAGTTGGTGGCATGTCTATAAGTGCACAAGTGAGAGAACTTAACAGTAAACCAGCAATCGTTGTTGGAACTTTAGGTCGAATTAATGACCATTTAAGAAATAAAAAATTAGATTTAAGTCATGTTAAATATTTTGTTTTAGATGAAGCAGATGAAATGTTAAAAGAAGGTTTTAAAGAAGATATTACTTTGATTAATAATAAAATACCGAAAAATAAACAAACATTATTATTCAGTGCGACTATATCTAAACAAGTACAAACATTAAGTAAAACACTTATGGATGATTATAAATTTGTTAGTGTTAAAGATAAAGAAAAGTGTTCTCCAAATATTGAACAATATTATATCGTTATGAAAGAAAAAAATAAGTTTGCAACTTTAACAAAACTTCTTGATGTTGAAAAACCAGCATCAGCGATAATATTTGGGCGTACTAAAAGAAGAGTAGATGAATTAAATGAAGCTTTAAATAAATGCGGTTATAAATCAGTTGGACTTCATGGTGATTTATCGCAACAACAAAGAAATTATGTTATGAAGAAATTCAGAGATAATCAAATTAATATATTAGTTGCCACGGATGTTGCAGCTCGTGGTTTAGATATTAGTAATATAACTCATGTTTATAACTTTGATTTGCCACAAGAAGTGGAATTTTATATCCACAGAGTTGGAAGAACTGGTAGAGCTAAAAAACACGGAGTTTCATATTCATTTATTAAAGAAGGCGAATTAAACCATATCAAAAGAATTGAACATGAAACTAAAGTTGAAATTAAAGAAAAACATATTCCAAATTTTAATGATGTATGGAATGCTAGAAACAAAGACGTTGAAAATTTAATTAATAAAAGATTGAATGAAATCGATGCTACTAAGACAAATACTTTTGCTCAAGAATTAATTGATGAATTTGGAGCTGAAAAATTAACTTCAATATTAATAGAAACGTTATCTAAAAAAACTGATATTAATCAAATATCATTAACCGGAGAGCCTCCAGTTGTTGTTAGAAGACAAAAATTTAATTCTAATAATCGTAAACGTAATGATCGTGATTATTCAAGGTCATCAAACAGAAGAAATAGAAAAAATAATAATTACCACAAAAAAACTTCTTAATTGAAGTTTTTTCTACATCATTTGATAATTAGATGTGTTATAATTACTCGATGATTTTCCAACCATATTTTCTAAATTAGATACTCTTTGTTCTAAAGAGTTTACTTGCCTAGCTAACGTGTTAATTTCCGTATTTGTAAATCCTTGACCAGATGTCATTGGACTATTCATATAAGGCATAGGTGCTGGCATTGGCCCAGGCATAGGCATATTAACGCCCCCGATAGGAAGTGGTCCTTGCATACCTTGCATTGGCATTCCTCCCATTGGCATACCCTGCATAGGCATTCCCATATTTGGATAAACGGGATATGGCGTTGGCATTCCTCCGCAATTACGATCTTTTTTCAAATTAATTACCCCTTTCATAAGTCTCATTAAATTATATGCTTTTGTTTATTTTTGGTGATTATTATGCCGTTGCATTCTAAATACTTAAATAAAAAACAACTTTCATAAATTATTAACAGGATAAAATTGTTCAAGATATTCAACTATCTAAGCCTCAATCTTATAATTCTAACGTAGAAAAACTTAATATTTAAGAAAAGTGTTTATTTGTCAGCTCTTTTTCTGATGGTTGGAATTTGTAGAATATATTATACGGCTTTTTAAAAATTGATTAAGTTAGGTGGTGGATGGAGACTGTTGTATGATATAATTAAATGGGTGATAAAATGAAGAGGATTCGCGATTATGGAATTATCATTGGAAATGGGAAAACAGGTAAGTTAAATAAGATTACTGATGTTCCTGGTGTTGCTGTTGGGCATTATACTATTTCGAATGGAAACAACAATACAGGAATTACGGTGGTTTTGCCTTGCCAGGATAATGTATATAAGGATAAGATTGTTGCTGCTTCGCATGTGATGAATGGCTATGGTAAAACACAAGGACTTATGCAAATTGATGAACTTGGCTATATTGAAACACCAATTGCTTTAACTAACACTTTAAATGTTGGAAAAGTTCATGAAGGCGTTGTTGATTATATGCTTACTGTTTGTTCAAAATTGGGGATTGAAGTTACTTCAATTAATCCGGTTGTCGGAGAATGCAATGATTGGCCACTTAACAATATTCAAGATAGGGTGTTAGATAGTAATAATGTGGCTCAAGCTATTGATAATGCAACCGTAAACTTTGCTGAGGGTGATGTTGGGGCTGGAAAGGGAACTAGTTGCCTTGGTTTAAAAGGGGGAATCGGTTCTTCATCCAGACTTACATTAATTGATGGGAATTTTTATACTATTGGTGTTTTGGTTCAAAGTAATTTTGGCGGTCCGAAAGACTTAATTATTAATGGGAAGCCAGTGGGCGATACTATTAGTGCTAAAGTTAT
>CAZIDO010000112.1:0-2920 GCA_964538005.1 uncultured Muribaculaceae bacterium | reverse complement strand
ATTCATTTATCAATTTTATTGTTCACCAACACTATTTGACAAAGAACCCTTTTAAGAAATAGTGGTTAATAATTTTACTAAATTAGGATTTGATAATAGTTTAATGACCATATATGATTGGTCAAAGTCAGTTAATTCATCAAGTTCAACATTGTTTTCAATATTTTCTTTTTTAACTTCATTAGTTTTTTTCGCAACATCTTTAATATTAATAGTTACATTAGTTGTATTATTGTTTTCTTTTAATTTAGCTTTTATAGTTGCTTTTATTGTATTACCACTTACTTTTGTTTCTATACTACCACTAACACTAGTTTTTTTACTGTTTTGATCAATATTAAAGTTATAGTTCTCTTCATCTAATTTAGTTAAACTAATGATATCTATATAATTATCTTTAGCAACTTGAATTTCTAGTTTAACAAATTCTTGCCTTGCTCCTTTAGTATATAAATTAATAGTTGTTGGGTTCATATTTTGTGTATCCTCTTTTAAATCATCAATAATTTCTTTTACTTTTGACTTAGCTTTAGCATTACTAGTATTTAATGTTTTAGCATACGCTTTAATAAATTTTGTATCGTTTTTTAAATTTTCTTCTAATTTTTCTAAAATATCAGAGGTATTGTCCTTATTTAAAATTAATGAAGAACGGTAAGTATCTATTTCCTCGTCCCCCAATTTTATTTTTATTTTCGATCCTAAATATTTTTCGTTGTCAATTGATCGCATTAAAGCTTTATTAAAAGCGCTGATCATTATCTTGGTATCTTCAATATTTACATTAATTTTATCATTGTCAGTTATTTTTATATACTTATTTAAAACGTCATCAGAATATAGATATGCATTACTATCCTCCATATATAATTTGCCATTAATTAATTTTGAACCATTATAAATAGTTCTAAAATCAGCATTTATTAATTTTTTATTATAATCGGTATCATAACTCATTTCTAAATTCAAATTATTAATTGCTTTATCACTTTGTTTTAATCCCTCAATTTTAAAATCCATTGTTAAATTATGGGTACTGACATCAAAATGAGGGTTTTTAATATTATTTTCGGCAGTATTGAATATCACATCGACTGCTTTTAAAAATATGGTTTTTGGATTATTCGAAAAATAAATATAAATTCCAATTAATGCGATTAAAATAATTAAAACTATAGTTACAATTACGGGCATATTAGATTTAGATTCTTTTTTAGTAATTTCTTTTTTATGTTTTCTACCGGCTAATATCTCATCTACTTCTTCCTGACTTAAAACATCCGGAGCAGCATTTTTTTCTAAATCAATTTTATCTGCTCTTTCTTCTTTGGACTTTCCACTCATAATAACCCCTTCTATTTACTTTAATCATATCAAATTACGACATTTTTTTCAAGAAAAAATAATCACTTAATTGATTATTTCCCCATCCATACTCCAAGTTTTGACATCTGTTATCTTAACGTTTACAATGTGACCCAATTTATCTTGAGGCGCTTTTACATTGACTAATTTCATCGTATCTGTATATCCTGCTAAAAATTCAGAATTTTTTTCACTGATATTTTCTAATAAAACGGGGACTGTTTTATTTAAATATTTTTCATTATTTATTCTAGCATATTTATTGACTATTTCATTTAAGTGATATAGTCTCTGCTCTTTTTCTTTTAAGCTTATATTATCTTCCATAATAGCAGCTGGTGTTCCCTCTCTTGGTGAAAAGATAAAAGTAAACGCTGAATCATACTGACAAGTATTTACTACATCTAACGTTTCATTAAAGTCTTCTTCGGTTTCCCCTGGAAAACCTACAATAATATCAGTTGTAATACTACAATTTGGAATTTTTGTTTTTATTTTATTAAATAATTCAATATATGTTTCCTTGGTATATCTTCTACCCATTAATTTTAATATTCTATTTGAGCCTGATTGTAATGGTAAATGTATATAAGGCATTACGTTATCGTATTTAGCAATTACATCTATCATTTTATCAGTGAAGTCCCATGGGTGTGAAGTGACAAATCTAACTCTCTCAATACCAGTTATTGCCGTTTCTTCTAATAAATCACTCATATCATAGTTTACTTCTAAATCTTTACCATAGGCATTAACATTTTGTCCTAATAAGGTTATTTCTTTATAACCTGCTTTTTTTAATTCTATTACTTCGTTAATAATATTTTCTTTCGTTCTACTTCTTTGTTTACCTCTTGCATAAGGAACAATACAATAAGTACAGAATTTATCACAGCCATACATTATATTAACCCAAGCTTTATATTTGCTGTCTCTTTTAGCTGGCATGTTTTCTATTATGTTTCCTTCAATACTATAAACTACTAAGTTTAATTCTTTTTCATTTAAACTCTTGTTTAATATATTAGGAAGTTCATTGATATTATGGGTCCCAAATACTATATCTAGCCATTTATATTTGTTTTTTATTTCTTCTGCTACTATTTCTTCTTGAACCATACATCCACATAGTCCAACTATTACATTAGGTTTTGTTTCTTTTAAATGTTTTATTCTTCCTACCATTCCAAATACTTTATTATGAGCGTTTTCTCTAATCGCACATGTATTTAATAATATTAAATCAGCGTCTTCCATGTTATCAGTTTCTATATATGACATTTGCTCTAAAATTGCTTTAATGTTTTCTGTATCATGTTCATTCATTTGACAACCATATGTTTTAATGTGATATTTTTGATTTTCACCTAATTCTTTTAATTCATTAGGCAAATTATATATAACCGTTTCTACTTTTTCGTCAGTTCTTTTTTTAGCGTCTTTTAAATTTGGCATCAACATTTTATACACCACTTCCTTATTTAATCCTTTATTGATAATAACATAATTATATGTTTTATTCAAGTAAAAAAGAGGTTTATACCTCTCCTATTAC
>CAZIDO010000111.1:0-2925 GCA_964538005.1 uncultured Muribaculaceae bacterium | reverse complement strand
AGATATAGAACATTCTATATCTTTTTATAATTTGAAATCATTTTTATCATCATCACTCATATCTTTACCATCAAAATATAATTTAGATTTAAATTTAAAAAACAAAGCTACTAAATTAGATGGAAAAGATTTTACTAAACGATTATAATCCGTAATAATATCATTATAGTATTTTCGGAAAGCAACAATTTCAGCTTCTGATTCATTTAATGAAATATCAATATGGGTAAACACTTCACTTTTTTTAAGGTCAGGGTATTCTTCTTTGTATTTATTAAATTCTTTAATACCTTCATATAATTGACGATCCAAATCAAAATTACTTAACTTGCGAGAACGTAGTTTAATAATAGTGTTAAAAATATCATCTTCAGTTTTAATATTAGCTTTAATTATATCGATAGATTTATTTAAAAGATCAAATCTTTTTCTTAAAGTTGCATCGATATTAGCTTCTGATTCGTTAATTCTAATAATATAATTTTGGAATCTATTATATGTTGTAGCTAACAAAAGAATTAGGATACAACCGATTATAAAAATTGATATGCAAATAATAAATATGTTCATGTTTACCACCTATAACTAATTATAGCAAATAAGTTTACTTATTTCAATTGTTTGGGTAAAATTCGGCACTAGAAATGATTCTTTCATTGAATTTAATGTAGTTAACATAAATCATTAAGATTAAATACCATTCACCAGTTTTTGGATCACTTAAAATAATATGGTCTCTTCCTGACCTTTCAATAATTCCACTGAAGATCATGTTCCGCCATTCAGTTGAGTCTGGATAAGAAGCATATACCTCTACTTGTTTGCCTCTATTTAATCTTAATATATTTTCAATGTAAGATTGCTCCAAATCCAAATCAGGATTACTTGTTGGTGCTGTTTGTTGATTCGGAACAGGTTGGTTACCAGCGTATAAAGGTGTGCCTGGGAATGTTCCTTGGTTTACAAAATTGTTGTTCATAATACCATCCTTTCTATAGAAATATATTTAATGAGGCCCTCAAATATGATATAATTATTAAGGATAGGTGATAAAATGAAAATAAAAGTTGGAGTGTCTGTACGTCACGTGCATTTAACTAAAGAAGTATATAAAAAATTGTTTGGTGAAGAAGAGTTAAAAATAGAAACTACATTAGATCAACCAACTCAATTTGCTAGCAATCAAGTAGTAACAATTAAAAATGGAAATAGAGAAATTACCAATGTTAGAATAGTTGGACCGTTAAGAGATTATAATCAAGTAGAAGTTTCAAAAACTGACTGTTTTATATTAAAAGTAAATCCGCCTATTAGAACATCGGGTGATTTAAAAGGTAGTAGTCCAATTACTATAGTTGGACCATTAGGAGAAGTAACTCTAGACCAAGGCCTTATTTTAGCGAATAGACATATTCATATTACAGAAGAAGAACTAGAAACCTATGGATTAAAAGAAAATGATAAACTAAAAATAAAAGCAATTGGTGAAAAAGGTGGAATTTTAGATAACGTTTATTTGAAAGTTCAAGAAGGCGCTAATTTCATACTACATTTAGATACTGATGATGCTAATGCATTTAATATTAAAAATGAAGATGAAGTAGAGGCGGGAAAGTGAAATTAACTAATAAAATAGCAATTGTTACTGGTGGTGCTATGGGTAATGGTTTAGGAATTGTTAAAGTCTTTTTAAAGGAAGGCGCTAAAGTAGCCATAATAGACTTTTCTGATCAATTAGAACAAACAATAAATGAACTAAAAGATTATGATGTAATTGGTTACAAAGTAGATATTAGAAATATGGAAAAAGTAAATGAAACAATTAACGATATAAATAATAAATATGGACATATTGATATTGTTGTTAATAATGCTGGGGTATGTCGCTTAGAAACTTTTTTAGATATCGATGATGAACTTAGAGATTTTCATTTTGATATTAATATCAAAGGAACTTGGAATGTTACCAAAGCTGCAGTTCCATATATGAAAAGTGGCTCAATAATCAATTTATCAAGTGTAACAGGTCCATTAGTTGCTGACAGTGGTGAAGTAGCATATGCAACTACCAAAGCTGCTTTAATTGGATTTACCAAAGGTTTAGCTGTCGAGTTAGTAGATAAGAATATTAGAGTAAATGCCATTATGCCAGGGTATATTATGACGCCAATGGTAGAAGGTATGGCTAAAGAAACTAATGCTAGTAACCCAGAAATTGTTGTTAATGGTATTGCTGCAGGTATTCCTATGAAAAGACTTGGAACAATAGAAGAACTTGGTAATTTAGCTGCCTTTTTAGCAAGTGATGAATCCAGTTATATTACAGGACAAGGAATAGTTATAGATGGCGGATCTACTTTACCTGAAACTATGACAATGGGAGTTTAAAAAAGAAAAAGATGAAATCAGTAAAAACAGGTAATTATGATAGCTGGTTAGAACATTTAAACGAGCAGCCATCAATAGGCAAAGTTCCAAGTAACAAATATTTTGCAGTTCGAATTCAAGATAATTCAATAGTTGGAATGGAAATGCTAAGAACAGAATTAAATGATTATTTGAAACAGTATGAAGGACATATTGGATATTCCGTTAGGCCAACTGAGCAAAACCAAGGATACGCTAATGAAATCTTACATTTGTTGTTAGAAGAAGCACATAAAACAGGAATTGATGAGGTATTAGTAACTTGTGATATTGAAAATAAAGCCTCTGCAAAAGTGATTGAAAATAATGCTGGAGTTTTAGTTGGAAAAATTACTGATAGTGATTGGGCGGAGGTCGCTCAAAAATATACAATTGATGTGAAAGACGCTTTAACACAAAATCAAAAGTAATGCAAACTGATATAACGTCAGTTTTTCAATGCAAAAATTTTCATATTTCGATAAGAAAAATATAAAGACTTGATTTTGACAGAGGAGA
>CAZIDO010000110.1:0-3012 GCA_964538005.1 uncultured Muribaculaceae bacterium | reverse complement strand
CTAGTTCAATCATTAGCACAGCTTTCTTAATAGATCCTAATAGTGATAAAAATGGACCACTAGATATAAGTTTAGAGAGTGAAATGTATGCTAATCCGGCTAACTTATGGGGGGCTAGTCTGGACGAAGATGACTATTTTATTAAATTAGCAATCCCTGAAGAATCAATTTTTATATGGTTTAACTGCAACCTCAAATAAGAATAAATTTTATATAACAAATTAAAAATGTGTAAATAATTGCTTTCAAAAAACACAGACACTTGTTCTGTTGTTTTTTTAATGATATACTATATTTATTAGAAAGAAGAGTATGTATGCTTGATGTTCATGTTATAAAAAATACTAATTTTAGAAAAGTTACAATTCAGTTGTGGTTTCCATTTGAATATGATGTAAAAGATAATTTAATACGTGGCATTTTGGGTTCCCTAATGGTTAATGGCGATAAAGCTAATCCTACATCATTAGAATTTAATAAAGCTTTACTAAAAAACTATATTTATTCGCTTGGTTATAGGTCAACAACGTGTAATAATCAAGGTTTCTTTGTTTTTACAGCAACCATACCCGAAAAAAAATATTTAGGTGAAGACGCTTTAGAAAATGCTTGTGAAGCCTTATATAACTATGTATATCATCCTAATGTAAAAGATGATAAGTTTGATGAGAAAATATTTGAAAATAAAAAAGATGCAATTATAGCGGGATTACAAAATTCTTATAAAAACATCAATCAATACAGTAGAATAAGAATTTGCGAAGAAATGGATAATGGAATATTTGGATATGATGAATATCGCCATCCTGAAGTCTTAGATAATTTAACCTCAAAAAATGTTTATAATTTTTATCAAAAATATGTTGGCACTAAAAAACCTTATGTTTTTGTATTTGGCGATTTAGAGGAAGCTGAAGTTAAAACACTTTTTAATAAGTATTTTGATTCTGATAAAGAATGTGTCCCAAATATAAAAAGAAAAGATTATTTTTTGGGAGTTCCTAAGAAAGTGAAAACAATCGAAGAAAAAGGTCCGTTCAATCAATCAATTGTAAAATTAGGATATGTTTTAAAAGATATGAAAGATGAAGAAGAATTATTATTTAGAAGTTTAATTATTCTTTTAACTTCTGCCAACACTAATTTATTAACGAAAAAACTTCGCAATGAAAATGATTTAGCGTATCAAACCTATGTCACAAAATATTCCCTTTTTGGAGCCTTCACTATTAGTGCGTTAATAAATAAAAAAGATAAAGATAAAGCTATAGAACTAATGAAAGAAGTGATTGAAGATTTAAAAAATCCAGAAAAGATGAAAGACGCAGTTGAAAGGGTGCTTTTATTAGCAACAAATGATTTGATTTGTCATTTTGATAAACGTATGGCTATTCTTAATGACTATATCGATAATTATTTTGATATAGCAGAACCATATGAAAAGGAATATGAAAAAATTCAAAAATTAACAGTTGATGAAATTTGTGAATTTGCTAAGCGTCTTGAATTAAGTGTAGTTTATTATTTGGAGGGTGATCGAAGTGAATAATGAAATGAAGAAACATGTTTTAGATAATGGCCTTCGTGTTTACTTTTATCAAGATCCAAGTAAACATTCAACCTTTGTTAAATTAGTAACTTTAGTCGGATCTAATTGTTCAGACTTCGTGGTTGATGGTAAACAATATCATATTGAGGATGGGTTAGCACATTTAGTTGAACATTTAGTTGTTGAAACGGGAACAGAAAAAATGTTTGATATTTTTAGTGAAAATTTAATAACTGGATATAATGCCACAACGTATATGAACCGTACAGAATATTATTTTCATGCAGTTAATAGTTTAGAAATAGGAATAAAGACTTTAATAAAATCCGTTAATAATAGAAAGTTTCAAAATGATGAGATTGAAAAATGTAAGCAACCTATTTACCGAGAAATTGACCGTGCCAATGATTCAAAATCAAGGCAAATGTTATATTCGGCTTTACGTAATTTGTTTTTCAATTATCAATATGAGAGTGGTCTAGGAACAAAAGAAAATGTTAAAAAATTTACTCCAAAACTTATTAATTTGTTCCACGATACATTTTATCAACCGCAAAATCAAATATTATTATTGGCAGGTAATTTTGATGAAAATCAAATATTAAAACTAATAAAAAAAGAATATTCTAAATTAAAAGAAAAACATCAGTTTGAAATAGTTCAAGTTGACGAGCCTAGGGAAGTAAAATATAAATCAGAAACAATAAAAATGCCTACTGGTAAACCAGAAGTTTCTGTTTTTTATAAAATTTATACAGGTGATAAAAAAGAATTAGACAGAGATAAATTTTTATTCTATCTTAACTGTATGTTAGAAATTAATTTTGGTTTTATGTCTAAATTAAATAAACAGCTTCAGGATGACAAAAAGATATATGGTGGTTTAAGCACTACTTGGCTACATATTAATGACTATACAATGGTTGAAATATCAGCAAGCACAGATTATAGTAATGAAATAGTTGATGCTATTACCAACGTTTTTAAGGGGGATTTTATCTTTGATGAAGAATTGTTTGAACTTCGTAAAAAAGCTGAAAAAATAGATATAATAGCAGCGTATGAAAAGCCGGGAGCGATTCTTAATAGTTTTTTAACTAATTTACTAAGCATTAATCGTGAACGATTAGATAACGCCTTTGATATTGATGTTTTTAACTTTGAAGAATATCAAAAAGTAATTAATGAATTAGATTTCAATAATTACTCAATAACAAAATTAGAAGATATAGAAAAATAGAACAAGGTAACTTGTTTTATTTTACAATAAATTGATGGTGTGCTATAATTTGGTTATTGCCCCATGGCCCAGCGGTAAGGCAACGGACTCTGACTCCGTGATCATTAGTTCGAATCTAATTGGGGCAACCAAGTAAATTAATCCTATTATAGGATTTTTTATTAGATGACGTGACTAACTATTAGAAGTCAATAGATAAATTGAAAAATCTAATAGTTTGTTA
>CAZIDO010000109.1:0-3043 GCA_964538005.1 uncultured Muribaculaceae bacterium | reverse complement strand
TATTTTTATTTATTTCTTTAAATATCGATTCATATCTTTCGTTTATGAATGTGGACGCTGCTTTTTATCACGAATTTGCATTGTATAGTGTTTTACAAATTTATATGCAGTATATTTTACTTTTAGTTTTAGAAAAACTTTATTATGAACAGAAAAATAAATTAGCTAATAAATACTCAATTTTCTTTAATCTTATTAATTTTTTTGTTTTAGTTGGTTCGATATTAATTACAAAAAATATATCGATATCAATATTTATCACTTTAATTATGTTGTTTATATTTTCTATATTTGTAACGATTAAGAACATTTCAAACATTAGCCTAAACTTTAAATTAATTAAATGTATTAAATATGATTCAGCTAAATTAGCTGGTAATTTATTATTTATGTTTACCTATCTAATAGGTTTTAGTAATTCATTTGTTTTTGGTGAAGAATACATGTATGCTATTTCCTTTTTTACTTTAATTACTGATATACAATGGGATGTTTTTTATTCAATAAATAGTGTTAATAAAGTTGATATTAGCCAAAAAAAATTCAATTATAAATATAACACCAATAACGCACTAAAATTGATGGCAATGTTAAATTTTTCAACGATTATTATGTTTATTGTTTTATATCCGTTTTATCAGCCAAATTTATTGATAACTTTAATTTTCGTTATTCCTAATATGATTGACTTAATTGTTTATATATTTGCGAGTTCAAAAAAAGACTATCTTCAAATCGAACACTCGCCTATTGGAGTTACGGTATTTGCATTAATAACAGGAGCATTAAGACTGTTGTGTTCTTTTTTCCCAACCCCATATTGTACAATGATTGGGCAAGAGGTTTCAATTTATCTTAGTTTCTTTTTAAACAGTATATTATTTAAAAAACATTATTGCATTAAGGAAGGTAAGATAATAAAAAAATTAGTATATAACAAAATAAAAACCGTTAATTAATAACGGTTTGTTTCAAATTTGGTGGAGAATAAGGGACCGCAAATAGCTAACAAGAATATAAAAGCTATTAAGTAATATCAACGTTTCTTGCCAGTTATAGCAATGAGTTTGTTTTAAGAAATTCCTTGTATAAGAAATTTTTAAGGATTAGCAAGGGCGGAAATGTGTCAGTTTTTAGAGTAAATAAAAATGATAATTATACTGTGATGGGCAATTATCATTTAAGAGATATTAATTTATCATATAAAGCCAAGGGGCTACTATCATTTATGTTGAGCTTACCAAATAATTGGGATTATTCAATAGCAGGATTATGCCGAGTTAGTAAGGAAAATATGAAAGCCATACGTTCGACCTTACATGAATTGGAAGAACAGGGGTATTTAAAACGTACTAGAGTTCAAAATAGCAAAGGTCATTTTACGTATGATTATTCTATTTATGAACAACCATATACCCAAAAAGGGTATGCCGTTGAAGGAGATGCCCAAAAGGACATACAAATAAATACTAATAAAAAAGATAAAAATGATAAAGGTATTAATCCATTAGTAAAATATTTAATAAATAGAAATTTTATTGATGTAATGGATACAAATATTATCTTTTATGATAGTGTATTGGAAGATGTGTTAACGCAATATGATTATAGTCAGGTAGCTATAGTCTGCGATTATATTGCTAACAAATGGTTGGAAATTGATGGACATGATGAATATGGAAATCCTATCGAGAATAAATTAGCTTATTTTAAAACCTCATTAAAAAATAACCTTCATAAATTGAATACTACGGTCGAATTTTATAAAGGTTAGAATTATATTGTTGCTGTAACAAAGGGCCTGAAATGGTCCTTTAAAATGGAAATTGAGGTACATTTGGGCATGGAAAACAGTTGATTTTGTACTAACGAATGTGTGTTTAAGGTCAAAAACACCTCAAAACGGGGCAAAAAAGGTACTAACAAAAGTCATACATTTTAGGTAATGTCTGACATTACATATTTCTAATACCTTTGAAAAAGCTTGTAAAACTAGGCACTGCCTAGTTATTGTCATACTCACTTAACCTGCTGGCAATACACACACGCAATGTACATAATTTTGGTAAATTTGTTTTAATTAAAACTACACTTATTTCTTGTTTTTAATAGCTAATTTTGTCGAATTGTGGTATTATATTTATAAGATTTAAGCAGTATTAGAATCTTTGTTTTAAAGATTTTTAATATTGCTTTTTTATTGAAGGGTGGTTTTTATGCTAACTGTAGATGTTAAAATAGAATCCGTGGGAAAAGGTGTGGCGAACTGTACAGCCCTTTCCTTGGAAGACAATGGGCAATTTAGATATTTGTTTATTCCGAGATTAATTGAAAATCATAAAGACAAATCTAATAGTATTGGTGGGAAATTTATAGTCCAAAAGAAAGGTAAAAATGAAAAATGGGAGGATTACAATGTTTTACCATTATATAAGATGGAAAAAGATACATGGATAAATTTAGATTTATCTACTTCTAAATTAGATAATTTAATAGCTTATGTTACTCAATTGAAAGAACAGTATGAAAAAGAAGGGAAGGCAATTTTTAACACAACAAAAACATTCGTTTTTTCAGATTCTGCTGATGGAAATGATATAGACTTACTAAAAAGTTTAGTTGATGATTCTGGTCGATTAAAAGATACAGTTAAAGAGTTTGCAAAATCCCAACTAGATAACAGTCAATTATTAGAACTTTTGAAGTTGGATGAAGAATCAATAAAAAAACTTGTTGGAATGATTGATGAGCAGGAGGCTGACAATTTTTATAATATTTTGAAGGCAAAATTTATTGATTCTTCTAAATTAAGAGAAAATTTAGATAATGATAGTGAGCAATATTGGCAGCTTCTATTTTCTAATAATCCAAACATTTTGTTTTCTATTATCCCTTCAGCATTACAAATTATTAATGGGCAGACATATACAGGAGGTAAAGCAGTAAATAATAAAGGTGGAAAGGTATCAGACTTTATGTTAAGATATGGTCTTAGAAACACTTCATTTATTGAAATAAAAACACCGTGTACTAAAATTTTAGG
>CAZIDO010000108.1:698-3114 GCA_964538005.1 uncultured Muribaculaceae bacterium | reverse complement strand
AAAAAGTTATACATATTTTCGCCTCTTAAAGTTACTTTACAACCAATTGCTTGACCTTCTCTAACTTTGAAACCTGCGATGGCTTTTTTAGCTTTCGTAATTACTGGTTTTTGACCGGTAATTGTTTGTAAGTCTTCTATAGCTGCATCTAATAATTTAGAATTGCTTGTAGCATCACCAACGCCCATATTTACAACGATTTTATCTAATTTAGGCAGTTCCATTACACTTTTATAACTATATTTTTCTCTTAAACTAGGTACGATTTCTTTACTATATTTTTCTTGTAGGCGGTTCATATATACCCTCCTTTCAGGTTTAGTCAAGTTTTTCGTTTGATTTTCTTGACACTCTAATTTTTTTACCATCTTTTGTAGTAGTGTGTCCGATTCTAGTTCCTTGTTTAGCCTTAGGATCAAACATCATAACGTTAGACGCATCAATTGGTCTTTCAATTTCAATAATTTGTCCTGACTCTCCACCGTTTGGTTTAACATGCTTATGGGCGATATTAACACCTTCAACAATGACTTTATTGTCAGCTTTTAAGGTTTTAACGATTTTGCCTTCTTTGCCTTTATCTTTACCAGCAATGACAACTACTTTATCTCCTTGTTTTAATTTCATATTATATCCTCCAAACGACTATAGTACTTCTTTTGCAAGCGATACTATTTTCATATATTCTTTATCACGTAATTCACGTGCAACAGGTCCGAATACACGAGTTCCAACTGGACTTTTATCATCTTTGATAATAATGCATGCATTATCATCGAATTTGATATATGATCCTTCTTCTCTTCTTAGACCTTGTTTTGTTCTAACGATAACTGCTTTAACAACTTTACCTTTGCCAACAGTTCCGTTTGGTGTTGCTTTTTTAACAGTTGCAACTACTATATCTCCAATGTTACCGGTTTTAACTTTGCTGCCACCCAATACTTTAATGACTAATACTTCACGAGCACCAGAGTTGTCAGCTACTTTTAAACGGGTTTCTTGTTGAATCATAATAATCCTCCTTCGTTACGAGTTATAAAATAACTGCTTTCTCTATTATTTGTACTAAACAGAAATGTTTAGTTTTTGATAATGGTCTGGTTTCTACGATTTTTACTTTGTCACCAACATTCGCTTCGTTTTTAGCGTCGTGGGCAGCATATTTTTTAGAGTATTTCGCTCTTTTACCATATAGTTTATCTACTGTGTAAGTTTCAACTAAAACTGTAATTGTTTTATCGTTTGATGTGCTTACTACTTTACCGATTAATTCATGTTTTCTTTCCATAATAACCTCCTAGCCTTGTAATTCGCGTTCACGTATGATTGTTTTCATACGAGCGACAGCCTTTCTAAGTTCATTTATTCTAGCTGGTTTTTCAAGACTACCAGTAGCTTGGCTGAAACGTAAATTGAATAATTCTTCTTTGCATTCGGCGATTTTAATTTTTAAATCTTCATCGCTTAGTTCTCTTAACTCGTTACTTTTCATTTGCCTCACCACTTTCTTTCATTACAAACTTACACTTAATTGGAAGTTTATGCATAGCTAAACGTAATGCTTCTCTAGCTACTTCCTCACTTACACCGGCTACTTCGAACATAACTTTTCCTGCTTTAACAACGGCAACCCATTGTTCTGGAGCACCTTTACCTTTACCTTGACGAGTTTCAAGAGGTTTTTTTGTTAAAGATAGATGTGGGAATATGTTAATCCATACTTTACCTCCACGTTTCATATAACGTGTCATGGCTACACGGGCAGCTTCGATTTGACGTTGGCTGATCCATGCACCTTCTAAGGCTTGTAAACCATATTCTCCGAAATGGACTGTTTTATTTCCTCTAGTAACGCCATCATATTTTAAACGATGTGGACGACGATACTTAGTTCTCTTTGGAATGACTGCCATTACTATTACCTCCCTTATTTTTCTTTTCAGGAAGGATTTCACCTTTATAAATCCATACTTTTACACCAAGTTTGCCATAAGAAGTGTTTGCTTCTTTATGAGCGTAATCTACATCTGCTCTTAAAGTATGAAGCGGAATTGTTCCCTCAGAGTAATGTTCGCTTCTAGCGATTTCAGCACCGTTTAAACGACCTGATACTTGAGTTTTAATTCCTTTGGCTCCTGATTTCATTACATTTCTAATCGCTTTCTTTTGTGCCACTCTGAATGAAACACGATTTTCGATTTGATGTGCAATGTTTTCGGCAACTAATGCCGCTACCATATTAGGGTTTTTAATCTCTTTGATTGAAATATGAACTTCTTCATTAGCAATCTTAGATAATTCTTTTCTTAATTTTTCAATTTCATCTCCGCCGTGGCCAATTACAACACCAGGTTTAGCGGTATTGATAATAACTTCAGCTTTATCAGCGGTTCTTTCAATAAGAATACTTGAA
>CAZIDO010000108.1:0-688 GCA_964538005.1 uncultured Muribaculaceae bacterium | reverse complement strand
CGTCTTTTAATTTTTTTTCTAAGAATTTACGAATCTTGTGGTCATTGCCTAAATTTTTAGCAAATGTTTTGCCTTCAGCATACCATTTTGATTCCCAATCCTTGTTAATTCCAATTCTAAGTCCGACTGGACTAACCTTTTGACCCATCAGTTTACCTCCTTTGCTTAATTTTTCTCACTTACAACTACTGTAATGTGGCTTGTTCTTTTTAAGATAGGTTTAGGGCTACCTTTAGCTCCTGCTCTACCTCTTTTCATAGTTTTACCTTCATTTATATAAGCTTCTTTAACATAAAGATTTTCTTTGTTTAATTCAAGGTTGTTTTCAGCGTTTGCAACAGATGATGTTAAAACTTTACGGATTAATCTTGAAGCTTCTTTATTAAGGTGCGCTAAAATTTTGTCAGCTTCTGCTACGTCTTTACCGCGAACTAGGTCGATAACTAAACGAGCTTTACGAGGGGCAATTCTAATACCCTTTGCGATTGCTTTAGCTTCCATTTATTCTCATCCTTTCCGGTTTTTATTTTTTACCTTTTTTCTTGTCGTCACCGTGACCACCGAATTTACGTGTTGGTGCAAATTCACCTAATTTATGTCCTACCATATCTTCTGTTACATAAACAGGAATAAATTCTTTACCATTATGAACAGCAAATGTGTGTCCAATAAAATCAGGATAAATTGT
>CAZIDO010000107.1:0-3136 GCA_964538005.1 uncultured Muribaculaceae bacterium | reverse complement strand
AGAAAATTTTAAATTTTCTTTTATTTTTATCTTGACTTAGAGTGTACTCTAAGGTATACAATTAATTTAGATCATAAAAGGAGATAGTTAAATGACAATAAAAGAAGTTTCAGAAAAATTTGGAATATCTGCAGATACTTTAAGATATTACGAGAAGGTAGGTTTAATTGGTCCCATCACTAAAACAAATAGTGGAATTAGGAACTATAATGAAAACGATTTAAATCAAATTGAATTTGTCAAATGTATGCGGGCAGCAGAAATGCCAATAACCATTTTAAAAGAATATTTAACCTTATATGCTATCGGTGATAAAACAATTGAGGAACGCCGAAACTTATTATTAAGTGAACGCAAAAAAACTGAAATAAAATTAGAAGAAATTAAAAAAGCATTAAAAAAAATAAACTATAAAATAGACCTATATGATCAACAATTATTAGAAAAAGTATTGGAGGGGAAAAATGAGTAAAGTTTATATTACCAAAAACATAGATTCAGAAAATTTAGTAAAATTATATGAATTTCTAAATATTGAATTAGAAGGAAGCGTTGCCGTAAAAGTGCATTCTGGCGAACCAGGAGGAAATCATTTTTTAAAACCAGAGTTTATGAAAGATTTAGTTGCAAAAGTAAAAGGCACAATAATCGAAGCAAACACAGCTTACGAAGGTAGAAGAAACACGACCGAAGAACATTTAAAAGCTATCAATGAACACGGTTTTACCAAAATAGCTACAGTAGATATTATTGACTCGGAAGGTGAAATAGAATTACCCGTTAAACAAGGAAGAAGAATCGAAGTAAATTATGTTGGTTCTCATTTAAAAGATTATGATTCACTATTAGTATTATCGCATTTTAAAGGACATCAAATGGGAGGCTTTGGTGGAGCCATTAAAAATATTTCAATCGGCATTGCATCTTCACATGGTAAGGCTCATATTCATGGAGCTGGTAATCCCGATAAAATGTGGGAGACTGAACAAGATGCCTTTTTAGAATCAATGGCTGAGGCTGCAAGTACAATAATGGATTATGCAAAAGATAATATTGTTTTTATAAATGTCATGAATAATTTATCAATAGATTGTGATTGCAATAATAATCCTACAAAGCCAGAAATGAAAGATATTGGTATGCTTGCATCAATAGACCCAGTAGCGTTAGACCAAGCTTGTTTAGATTTGGTATATAATTCATCAGATGATGGCAAAAAAAGTTTAATAGAAAGAATCGAATCTAAAAATGGACGACATACTGTTGATTATGCAGAACAAATAGGAGTCGGAAGTAAAACTTATGAACTGATAAATATAGATTAGAAAAGGCACAACTTTTCTTTTTTAATGTTATAATAATATTTAGGAGGAACTAACATGACTGGGATAAAAGAAATAAAATTATCTGATACAGATTATATTAATCAAATAAGCCATTTGAGATTTTTAATGCAATTTGAAGAACAAGGAGTAAATAGAGCAGAAGCTATTATTCACGAAGAAGAAATAAAAACGAATACCAAGTTATATATTGAGAACAATTTAGAAAAAGAACTTTATCTTACCTGTTACATTATAGATGATAAAGTTATTAGTGTTTCCAGTTTAATAATAATGGATAACTTTCCATCATGGAATAATTTAAAGGGTTTAAAAGGACAAATAAGTTTTGTCTATACTAAAGAAGAATATAGAGGTCATGGATATCAAACTAGTTTGTTAAAAAAACTAATTGAATATGCAAAAGAAAAAGGAATTATAAAAATAAAAATATTTAGTAATAATCCTAAAGCCATAAAATTATATAAAAAATTAGGCTTTAAAGAAATAGAAAACGGATATAGTTATAATTTTAATAAAATAGATTAGGAGAAAAGCCGACAAAAAGACTTTAATTTCTTCTTTTTTTGTGTATTTTTCACAAAATATGTTGCCTTGAATTTTTGAATGTGTTATAATGATTTAGAATAGGAGGGCTAAAAAATGAATAATGAAAAAATGAAAGTACTAAACGAAAATGGTGAAGAAATTGAAGCCGAGGTATTACTATACTTCAATTTAGAAAGAACCGGAAAGAATTATATTTTATATACATTTGGAGAAGTGGACGCACAACAAATGGAAACTATTCATGCATCAATCTTAAATGAAACAGAAGAAGGTTATAAACTAGAAACTATGCCTGAAGAAGATTGGGATGACGTAAAAGAAATAATGCGTGAAATTATAAGGAATGAAGAGGAATAAAAAATGGCTGATGAAAGAATAATACCGTATGGGGGAAGTAAAGCCGTAAAAATAACAACCGCTATGAAACAAGAATTACAAAATCATGTTAAAAGAGGTGGCGAAATTGCGGATTACGATAAAGAAATAAAAGAACAAGAAGCATTACGCGATGCTAAAAATGGAGAATTGAAAGTTTTACATGTAACAGCTGAAGGCGAAGATAAAAAAGAAGCCAAAGAAGCTAATAAAGCAATAAAAGCTACTCAAAAAGAAATAGATAAAATTGATTCTAACATCAAAGATATCGAAAATAAAAAAGGGAAACTAGTTACTGTTCAAACAAAGGCTAATATAGCAGGAACTAATATAATGGATTATGCAGCAGCTATGCAACCAGTTGAAGAGCCTGCTGAGGAACCAGTAGTAATGGGAAATCCATTTGATATTTCAGAAACTCCTGTTAATGAAGAACCTCAAATTGAAGAACAAAAAACTGAAGAGATTCCAGTAGAAGTTGATGCTCCAGAAGCAGCTGAGGAACCTATAGACGATGATTTCGCAGCCGAATTAGATGATGATCTATCAGCTGAATTAGACGATTTTCCAAGCGAGGAAGAAACAGTAAGTGATGATTCATTACAAATTACTGATGATGAAGCTAATGAAATTTGGGAAGGTTTAAAAAATGTTGAATTAAACGAAGAACCAAAAACAATTGAACCAGTTGAACCTGATTATAGTGATATGGTAGTTACGCCGGTTTATGAGGAACCAACTGTACCAGTAAATGATGAATTTACTATGCCAAGTTTTGATACAGAACCAGTAGTAGAAACACCAGTAGTAACTGAACCTGAAATAAGTCCAGAAGAAATACAAGCTGAAGTTCATAATGATATCGAAAA
>CAZIDO010000106.1:0-3207 GCA_964538005.1 uncultured Muribaculaceae bacterium | reverse complement strand
GTATTTCTATGTGTCTTTTATTTTGTCCTTACCGGACACTTATCTTTTCAATTTGGAAAAAAAGAAATATACTATCACATATATTTCTGCATGTTTTTCATCATTTGATTAACTTGTTTCTGACTTGGTGTTCTTCCCATTCCAGACATCATTGCCTTAATCATTTGTTCATTAATTGGTGGATTTTCTTTTAATTGTTTTTTGGTAAAATGTTTAGCAACTAAAAATCCGATTACTAAACCAACAACTAATCCACCTACTATTTGTAATAAATCTATTAAAAATGCTCCCCAATCCATGGTATCATTCCTTTCTATTGGTATTTTACTAGAAAATCAGTTTTTTTTCAACCCTTATAGTAAATCTTTAATACGCTCTTTTATTTTTTCTTTACTAAAATTCATTTGTTTTAAAACATCCTCTGGTTTACCACTCATACCAAAAGTATCTAAGGTAATCAAATATTTATCATTAGTAACAAAACGACGTAATCCTAATGAACTGCCGGCTTCAACAAAGAATGTTTTAACCCCTACAGGTAAAATACTATATTGATATTTCTTTGGTTGTTTTAAAAATAATTCTATCGATGGCATACTAACAACTCTAATATCATATTCAGTTAGTTCTTCTGCAATTTGAATACAAGTATTTACTTCAGTTCCCGTCGCTATTAAAATGGCATTGACATGTTCTTTTTCTTCTCTAACAACATAACCGCCATGTAATACTTCTCTAGGACTAGTATATTCTAATAAATTAGTTTTTTGCCTAGATAAGACAATTGCACTTGGTTTTTGTAAAGTAATAATAGAATTCCAAACACCTAAAGTTTCTTTAAAGTCAGCAGGACGATAAACAGTTAAATTAGGAATTGCTCTTAAAGATGATATTTGTTCAATAGGTTCATGTGTTGGACCATCTTCTCCAACACAAATTGAATCGTGAGTAAATATATAAGTAACAGGTAATTCCATTAAAGCACTCATTCTTATAGCTGGTTTTAAATAATCTGAAAACGTTAAAAAAGTGGAACCAAAAGGCATATATCCCGTTAACGCTATCCCATTTAAAATAGCTCCCATTGCGTGTTCACGAACACCAAACCATATATTGTCCCCGCCATAGTTTTCTTTGCTAAAATCCCCGCCGTCTTTAAGGTAAGTTTTAGTAGAACTATTTAAATCCGCACTCCCCCCAAATAATAAATCGGTTCTATTAGCTAAATAGTTCATAACTTTACCATTACTAATTCTCGTTGACTCAGGATCCGTTGGTATAAAAGGACGATCACTATCATTAATTTCGATTACATTGTTATAAAATTTTAAAAATTCAGTTTCATTACCATAATAAACTTTATCAATATATGCTTTGTAATTATTTTGCCATTGAACGTATTTGTCTCCCGAACGTTTCATGACTTTTTCTTTAAATGCAGTTTTTGCTTGTTCATCAACATAAAAAGTTTCATTGTTTAGATTTAATTTTTTTCTTAATTGTAAAATGTCCTCATTAGTTAAAGGACTACCATGAACAGTACTGCTTCCCTCTAATAAAGAGCCGGCACCTATTACTGTTTTCACTTCTATTAATGAAGGTAATCCGCTTTTTTTAGCACGAATAATTGCTTTGTCTATTTCTGCAGGTTTAGGATCTTTTACCAAAGTTGTGTACCAACCCATCGCATCAAAACGCTCACGAACATCTTCCGTAAACGCCATATTAGTAGACCCATCTAGTGAAACATTATTAGAGTCGTATAAAACAATTAAATTATCTAACTTTAAAGTTCCGGCTAATGAAGCGGCTTCATAACTAACACCTTCCATTAAATCTCCATCACCACATAGAGTATAAATATAATAGTCAATTAAATTACTGTCTTTAAATTTAGTTTGTAAATGTTTTTCACCCATCGCCATACCGACAGCTGAGGCGAAACCTTGTCCTAAAGGACCAGTGCTCATATCTACACCAGGCGTAACTTTATATTCAGGGTGACCTGGCGTAACTGAGTTCAATTGTCGAAACTGTTTTAAATCTTTTAAAGTAATAAACTCTAACATAAATAAACATGAATATAACAATGCTGAACCATGTCCAGCCGACAATACAAAACGGTCCCTATTTATCCATAATGGGTCTTTAGGGTTAATATGCATATGATTAGCATAAACCGTATATATAATTGGCGCCGCTGATAAAACAATCCCGGGATGTCCACTTTCAGCTTCGTGTATCATATCAATTCCAAGTGATTTTAAATTTGCAATAACGTTTTCCATTAGTATCCCTCTTATTCTAGTACCATTATAACAAATTTATTTAATCTTGAAAACTATTTCTATGCATTTACTGCAATCGAACGTTCTTCAGTTTGATGATTATCTTCAAGGCTATTATTGTTTAAACCTCCAACATAAGATACTCCTAAAATCATCACGATAAATGCTACGGTTGCTTTACTTTTTAACATTTTCATACTTTAGCCTCCTTTTGTACCTCAATCATAACACGAACGTTTATTCGTGTCAATGCTTTTATCAAACAAACGTTTGACTTTTCTGTCAATCTGTGTTAATATATGTATAGAGGATAAGGAGGTTATTATGGAAAAATTAACAAGTCGCCAAAAAGATGTTCTCGATTATGTTAAGTCATATATAGTTTCACACGGATATGCACCATCGGTTAGAGATATTGGACAAGCGTTGGATATTTCGTCGCCAGCTACTATTCATGCCCATTTAAAAAACTTAGAAAAAAAAGGTATGATTCAAAAAGATAAAGCTAAGAATCGCGCAATTAAATTATTAGTCGCTAATGAATATGAACCTGCCAATGAAAAAGTAGTTGAAGTTCCTTTATTAGGTAAAATTACTGCAGGGTCACCAATTGAAGCAATTGAAATGCCTGATGAATTTTTCAGTTTACCAGCTTACCTACTTCCAAAAGGTAAAGAAGTATTTACTTTAAAAGTAAGTGGTACAAGTATGATTAATGCGGGTATCTTAGATGGTGACGTTGTCATTGTTGAAAGAAAAAATACTGCACGTAATGGTGAAATCATTGTAGCAATGACCGATGAAAATGAAGTTACATTAAAAACATATTATAAAGAAGCTAATCATTTTAGATTACAGCCAGAAAACGATACGATGGATCCTATTATTTTGAACAACGTTCTTATTTTAGGTAAAGCTA
>CAZIDO010000105.1:0-3220 GCA_964538005.1 uncultured Muribaculaceae bacterium | reverse complement strand
TTGAAAATAAAATAGTGCGGTGAATCACTCACCAACACTATTTATAATACAACCGCTTTTGTAATTGGACATAAGCCTTTTTTTTTGATAAAATGAACAGAGGTGATATGTAATGTATATATATGGAAAAAATGTAGCAAAAGAAGCGATTGAAAAAGAAAATATCAAACAAGCTTTTCTTTATAAAAATTTCAATGATAAAGATTTATTGGACCAATTAATTAATAAAAAGGTCAAAATAATTTCCGTAGAAAAATATGATTTAGATAAATTAGAAAAAGGTAACCACCAAGGGATTATTTTAGAAGTTGATGACTATGAGTATAGTTCTTTAGATGAAGTTGAAGAAAATGAAATAATCGTTATGTTAGATCATTTAGAAGACCCGCATAATTTTGGAGCGATAATAAGAACTTGTGAAGCGGCCGGAATCAAAAGTATTATTATTCCTAAAGACAGGTCAGTAAAAGTTAATTCAACAGTAATTAAAGTAAGCGTCGGGACTATTCAAAATGTCAAAATCGCTATGGTAAATAACTTAGTTCAAACTTTAAAAGAATTAAAAGATAAAGGTTACTGGGTAATTGGAACTGATATGGAAGGCGAAGACTTCAAACAAATTGACTATAAAGGTAAAATAGTTTTAGTTATTGGCAACGAAGGTAAGGGCATGAGCAGATTAACCGAGGAAAACTGTGACTTTATTGCTACTATTCCTATGAATGGTGAAGTCAATAGTTTAAATGCTTCAGTAGCTGCCGCTTTAGTTATTTATGAGGCGGTGAGAAATCGCTAATGGAATATGGTGAAATCAATGATTATGAATTAATCAGTCAAATTTCTGATAATGAAGAAGCGACCAATATGATGTTTGATAAGTACCGACCATTGATTATCAGTTTAGCAAATAAGTTTTATACTGATAATAAAAATAGTGGCTTGGATTTAAGCGATTTAATTCAAGAAGCAATGATTGGTTTCAGCATCGCTTTAAATACCTATACCGAAAATAAAGATACCTTATTTTTTACTTATGCCAAAAAATGTATTGAAAGTAAATTAATAACCTCTTTGGTCGGAGCTAATCGTCAAAAACATCAAATTTTAAATAGTTCAATTTCTGTGGATTTAGAAGATGAAGAATTTACGACTAACTTAGATAGAATAATGGCTGACCACAGTAGTAATCCCGAAAATATTTTAGTGGATTATGAAAATGTAACTATGATGTTGGAAAAATTGAATCAAGAACTAACAGATTTTGAATCACAAGTATTTGATTTGAAAAAGAGTGGATTTACATATAAAGAAATAGCCGAAGTTTTAGATGTTAATCCTAAAAAAATAGATAATGCTTTACAAAGAATAAAAGTCAAAGTAAAAGCCTATTTATCGGAACAGAATAAACAGTAAACACAATCATAAAAATAATATAAACATTTGGAAAAAGGAATAGATAATGCCTTTTTTTGACAAAATTTGTCATTTTAAATAGAAAATATAATAATAAAATGTTATACTTGTTATAGTAGTACAAAACTAGGTAAAAGAGAGTGTAATATGGGGAAAAAAGGATTTTCGTTAATCGAGTTACTAGCTGTTTTAGCAATTGTTGCCATAGTTGGAGTGATAACAACACCAGTAATTTTAAACGTTGTAAACGATTCAAAAAAGAGTGCTTATTTAGAAAGCGTTAGAGGACTAGTAAGATCGGTTAATTTAGATGAATTTAAATCAGAAAATGGGCGAACTTATGAAATTAAAAATAATAAAATAAGCCCGTTTGTCAATATTCATTCGATGGTGGATGGCAGTGGAACAATAATAGTTGATGAACAAAAAAACATCAGTGTTAAAGTTGGTAATAGTAAATGGTGTGTATTAAAATCGTTTTCAGATACTAGCTTATATATTGAAGATAACCCTTGTGATAAAGTAGATGTCGTGGAAAATTCTGATACATCTGGAGCTTATGTTCCGCCATTAGATGCAACCATGGTTCCAATAATGTGGAAAAACAACACTTGGGTTAAAGCCGACGAACGCAACCCTAAAGGAACAAATCAATGGTATGACTATAATAATAGTAAATGGGCTAATATAGCAGTTGTTAAAACTAAAAAAATCAGTTATTATGATAATTTAGAGGTTGGTAAAGGTATTGATGAAAATGATATTGTTGGATATTTAGTTTGGGTTCCAAAATTTGAATATCAAATTCCTAGTGGTAATGGAGCTAGACAAATCCATGTTAATTTTAAACAAATGAATGAACCGGTTACCAACGGTTATAAAACTCACCCAGCTTTTAATTGGGGATCAAGAAATTTAAGAGGTTTTTGGGTTGGTAAATTTGAAACAACAGGTACTTTAGAAAATCTTTCAATTTTACCAAAGGAAAACATTTTAAAAGGTTCAGGTACGGGAGTGAAAAAAGTTTACGAAGCAATTACTAAAGTTAATGAAATAAAAAATAAAGATAAATATAAAGAAAATTTTGTCGAAATTCATCTCCTTAAAAATACAGAATGGGGCGCTACAACATATTTAAGTCAATCAAAATATGGAAGATGTCAAAATAACAGCTGTCCAGATGTTGCTAAAAGTAGTAATGTGAATGTAACGGGCTATGGCCCTTCAAATAAAACATATGAAACAACCATTGGCATGACTGCTAGTACTACTAATAATATATATGGCGTTTATGATATGGTAGGCGGTACTTGGGAGTATGTAATGGGAGCTATGGATATAACTAAAACGTTTGGCTCTGAAATTATTCCAATTGAACAATATGATAATTATAAAGATATATTAAACGGCATACCTGGGGATGCAACCATAGAAACTGCAAATTGGTATGGCTCTAAAGCATCCTATCCAATAGCAGGTAACTATAAACATTTCTTTATAAGAGGTGGGGACTCCAATACTGCTGATGCAGGATTATTCTTTTACGATGCTGATAGCGGTTCAGGTGGATTTAGAAACGGTTATCGTTTAGCAATTGCCCCTGAAGAAATTGTATATTAAAACAATGGCCATTTAGATATCTAAAACGTTTGATTATTTAATTTATTTCATAAAGAAAACTATGGTTGTTAAATAACCATGGTCCATCTATACTCTGGATGAATTACACAATAGTGTAATTTTTTTGTCAACTTTTCTGTAAACTTCATTTTAAAATATTGATTTTCTCAGGGGGGGGGGGGGTATA
>CAZIDO010000104.1:0-3338 GCA_964538005.1 uncultured Muribaculaceae bacterium | reverse complement strand
ACATTCAATTCATTTATCAATTTTATTGTTCACCAACACTATTTGACAAAGAACCACAAAAGCTTTTATATTAAAAATGTAATCTTCTTTTTAATTCTTCAATTACAGAATCAAAGGAAAATATAAACATGGCAATTAAAGCCAAAAGATTTAAAAATATACAAATGATTGAAGGATAGCAAACTTGAACGATACCGGTAAACCAAAAGATAGCTGGAATAAATCCTAGGAAAATTGTTAATAAAAAATAAAATAAATAGTCGGTAATATACATTTTCATAACCTTGACTATAATGGCGGCATTAATACTTCCGACCATACAAATAGTAGGAATTATATAAGTAATTGACCAACCTCGCCAACCGGTAAAATAGTCCCATAGCAAAGATAAAATAGAAATTGTTACAACTTGCCAAAGAATTGTTCTGGGAATGTTTTTATGTTTATCAATAGTTATTCTAAGCAAAATTAATAAACATGCGAACCCCGCTAGAACAAAAACACTCCAATATACTTCTGTCGGTAATAAAATGTTAATTAAAACACAAATGGCCGAAATACTTAATGATATAAATACTAGTAAACGAAAGAAAAAAGAATATTTTTTATAAACCGTCGGGACAAATGGAAAAACATCATCACTTGGTCCATCTAGAATAATTCCTTGACACAAGGGACAGTTATCATTTGAACTTTGAACTTTTATATGACATTTATTACAATATTTCATTTTATCCCTCCTACTCTGTTAAATTGGTTGATATTGTTACATCTAGTTCTAAACCAGTTAAAGCCCTGAAAAAAGTTTTAGCGACATTGGTACTAGCAAAAGATGAGGTAAAGCCAATTGTTAATTCATCATTATATGAACACACACACATTTGTTGTTTTGCGGTGCTTATAAATACAGAAAATCTTTTTATATATGGGGCGAACTCTTCTGGTAAATCTACTTTACCAACATTTGATAAAGAACATGTAGATTCTTTGTCTATAATAAACGCACTTGTTTTTAAAATAAAATTTTTGATAAACAATGGAATAAATTTTACTAAAAAATTATGTTCTAAGGCGGCAAATTTATTCATTTGAGATTCTATATAATCAGTTTCTAATTGGTGCGTAAGGTTTTCTTTTACGTTTGAAATAACGTTTTCAAGTTTTATATTATCGCTTACTATATAAGAAATATTTACAACGCTAAAGAAATTTCTAGCGGTTGCTGATGAAAAGTATTTACGAAGATTAACTGGTATGGTAATAACGATAGGTTTTTTTCGATCTTTATAGCCCATATCTTCGGCAATAGCCATGATATAAATTGAGGTTAGCAGTGTTGTTACTGTTGTTTTATACTTATGTGCTAAAGCTAGTAGTTGCTTGGTTTGAAGATACCCTTCCATGACCATCAATTGATTTTGACTCAGTTTTTCTCCTTTAAATTGATAAGCAAAATTATTAGCTAATGAAGCTTTTATTTTTTTATCATCGTAATATTTCATAAAACTATCATCCATTTTTTCGGCGTTAGTAGCATCATATTGTAAAGTTGGAACTTCATCTTTTAAATATTTGTTTACAATATAAAAATGAACTAAAACTTTTAAAAACTCCATTGCCCCCGTTCCATCAGTTAATGCATGATAAACTTCTAAATTAATTCTTTTTTTATAATGGGTAACGCGAAATAACAATGACTTATTATTGCCATCGTATAAGGAAGTACAAACAGGTAAGGTTTCTTTTTTTACTATTGGTTTCATTTCAGTAGTTTCTAAGAAATACCAAAATACCCCTTGTTTTAAAACTGTTTGGAAACCTGGAAATAAATTTAAAGTTTCGTCTAAAGCTTTTTGTAAATATTCTGGATCAACTATATCCACTAATTCACAAGCAAATCTAAATACTTTAGGGTCACGTTTTGTACTTGTTGGTGGAAAAACTTTGGCAGCGTTGTCTAAACGAAACCAGCTATTTCTTTTCTTCATTACTACCACCTCCATTAAATGTTTTGTAATAACATATATTATAGCATGCCCAAATACATTTTGTTTAATAAAAAACAAACCGATTATTTTGATTTGCTTTTTATATATTCCATTATTTCTTCTATTCTTTGGGTTTTGTTGTTTAAATCTAAATAACCAATTAAGGCTTCTAGGCCCGTTGATCTCTTATAAGTAACAATATCGGCATTTTTAGGATGGGAATTACTTTTATGATTTCTGGCTCTTTTAATTATAGTTATTTCTTCTTCTGTTAAGAAATTTTCATTGAACATGTTTTCTAAAAAATTGCTTTGTGATTTCGCACTGACGTATTTAATACTTTCTTGTTGCAAATCCTTTACTTTACAAACTCCTTTACTTAACAAAAATTTACGAATGTAAACCTCGTATATAGCGTCGCCTAAGTACGCTAAAGCTAAAGAATTATCCACCATATTCATCATGCCTATCAAAGGTTATCCCTTTAATATAACCATTTTTTATATCAGTTAGGATTAAAGACATTACTTTGTCATAGTCTATTTCTCCGCCTTTAATTAAGCATCCTCTTTTTTTACCGATTTCTTCTAAATCTAATACTATATCTTCATTTAATTGACTTATATTGTAACGTTCTTCTAAAATATTTGGATAATATTTTTCTAAGGTTTTTAAAATATATTCTACAACTTCAAAGATTGGCAATATTTCTTCTTTAATAGCCGTAAAGACTGCTAAATTAAAAGCATTAGTTTCTTCTAACTTTGGCCACAAAATACCTGGTGAATCTAATAGTTCGATGTTTTCATTTACTCTAATCCAACTTAGGCTTTTAGTTACCCCTGGTTTATTACCTATTTTAACGGCTTTTTTACCTGCTAAACGGTTGATTAAGGTACTTTTACCAACATTAGGTATTCCAATGACTAGAACTCTAGTTTTTCTTCTTCTAAGACCTTTTGCGTCTCTTTTTTTATTGTGTTCTTCCATTACTTCTTCGGTTAAATCAATTAATGGTTTTATATTTACATTTCCTTCTAAATTCATGGTAATTACTTTATAGCCTTTTTGTTCATAATATTTAACCCATTTTTTTGTTTCAGTTAAATCACATAAATCTAATTTACTTAAAATTAATATTTTAGGTTTATTTTTGGTATATTCTTCAACATCAATTATTTTTGATGAAATAGGCATTCTTGCATCAACTACTTCATAAACAACATCGATAAAATCGCTTTGTTCTTTGATTAGTCTTTTGGTTTTTGCCATATGTCCTGGATACCAGTTGATGCTCGTCTTATGAAACACCTCTTGGTTTTCACTATTATCTATTTTTTTATTTCGTCG
>CAZIDO010000103.1:0-3367 GCA_964538005.1 uncultured Muribaculaceae bacterium | reverse complement strand
TTTTCTTTGGTAACCCGTACGGAATTCGAATCCGTGAATGCTGCCTTGAGAGGGCAGTGTGTTGAGCCACTTCACCAACGGGTCATATCAAATTTGACTTTTCTATTTTAACACATCCCATATTTTAAAACAAGTATAATTAATTTAATTATAGTATAAAAAAGTAAATAAAACATAAAATAAACAAAAAATAGAATTTATTGTTGTCAAATAATTTTTATTTTGATATAATTATATTGCGTGTTAGATGTATTTAACACGCTTATATATGGCGAGATAGCTCAGTTGGCTAGAGCATACGGTTCATACCCGTAGGGTCGAGGGTTCGAATCCCCCTCTCGCTACCAAATGTTATTTACTAGATATTAATTTATCTAGTTTTTATTTAATGGTAGCAGATACAACTAATCCATATTTTGGGGCTGTAGTTCCATGTGTTGGTTTTTATCTTTCTACGCAGTCAATTGTTTTTGTTGAAAAATAGTGGATTAAAAAATATCGATAACTCAAAATTAGTTTGAGTTTTATTTTGTATTCTTGAATATTTATTCGTTTTATTAGCACAATAAATATGAAAGGAATGATAATATGAATAAAGTACCTGATATGATTTCGGGCAAAGACTTAGATTACTTTAGTGATATGTTCAATTGGAATTTTACCGCTAGTAAAGCAGCAAACCATTTTAGTGATAAAGTGACTGATGAAGAAGTAAAATCAAAATTACATGAAGTAGCTGTAATGCATGCAAATATATGCCATAAATTAGTTAATATCTTAGGAGGTCAAAATGAACAATAAAATTAGCAATCCAAAAACTGAAGTACCTCAAACTACCGAACTAAATGACTGTGATTATTTAAATGAAGTATTAGAGTGTGAAAAAAACATGTCAGTTAATATGGCAACCGCATTAAATGAAACGAGTAATGATACTTTATATAACGAACTATTCCCTATTTTTAAAGAAATTAAAGATATGCAACGTGAATTATTTATTTTATCTTTTAAAAAGGGATGGTACAGTTTAGAAAAAGCTGAGGCCTTAAAAGTATCACAAAAAATAAGTGAATTAAATCAAAAAATGAATGAATTAATCAATTAAAAAGAGAATAAATCTCTTTTTTAGTTTAATATATTATATATCTTCGCCCCTACGGCTTGGATAAATGGTGCTCGGTAAATTTTATGAGGTTTATTTTTTATGGCTTTTATTATTTTTTTAACGATACTATTTAATTTTTGTTTTTCAAATAATGTTAAAAATATATTTTCGCTTTTTCTAATTAAATTTATTTGATTTTTAAAAAAAGAATCAATACACATCCAATCATATTTCTTATCCAACATTAATTGATTAAAACCTGTTTTGTATAATCCAGGTTCAATCAAACAAATATCTATTTTAGCTTTTAATAATTTTAATTCTAAATTTAAGGCTTCAGTTAATTTTATAATACTGGCTTTCGTCGCACAATAAGAGCCTAAAAATGGAATAGGAATAATACCCGCTAAAGAAGACATCATAATTATTTTACCCCTTCCAAGTTTTATCATGTTTTTTAAAACTATTTGAACTACTTCGAAATTTGAAAAAACATTTGTTTCAAAATTTTCTCTAACTATATTCATATCTATTTCGGCCATCGAACCGCTTTCACCAATAGCAGCATTACTAACCAAAATATCTATTTTTAAATTTTCTAATTGTTTTCTATCTTCATGATTTGTTATATCTAATTTAAAACATTTAACATTTAAACAATTTTTATATTTTTCTTTAACTACTTTTAATTCACCACTAGTATGAACCGTTACATAAATAAAGTAATTTTCTAATAATAGTTTTTTAATTACTTTATTACTAATTCCACTTCTCGCACCTGTAAACAAAATCTTTTGCATAATATCACCTATAATTATTATTAATTATTATTTTTTATTTATTCGTAAATTGACTTTTTCGTTATATCCATGTATTATATAAGAAAACTTAAGGGGGTATATTATGCCAAAAACAATAACAGCATTACTTTGTTTAGGAGGATTTTTCCGTGGTGAAAAAAAGGAAATATTGAATCCGCGTGAACAAATAGTTCAATATTTAAAATCAATGGAAGGTAAATTTGTGAGTTTCCCGGTTGATACTTTTTCTGTTCCAACGTTTGAATCTAACAAAAGAATATTAAGATTTAATCCTTTAACGCCGAGCAAAACTTATGGAGTTAGTTCTATACCTCTTCAAATTGCTAAGGTTCAAAATGTTGACGCAGACGAAACATATTCATCATTGTTTATTCCACGTTTAGGTCCAGTTCAATATCGTTTTTTAGAAGAAACAATTCGTCTAATGGATACAACGGCAGACAAATATTTTGAATATCCGGTCCGTGCAACCGATGAAGTCTTATATGGGGTTACCCCTAAAAATCAAATTTCAACCTATGCTTTCCATAATAGAAATTTTGAAGAAGAACCACTATTGCCCTATGTTGATGCATACCAACATAGTATAATTTTAAATAGATCAATACCTACTAACCCTGACTTCTATAGCATAAATATTTCAAATGATGATACTGCGATTGCCCATCTGCTTGGTGAACAAATAGCACTTGGCACTAAAGCAATTAATGAATATCACGCATGCAATGATAAAACTAAAATAATTTGTCGATGAAATGTTATGTTTCATCGTTTTTCTTTGCCTTTTTTTATCATATAATTTATCAAGGTGATAAGATGGAACAAAAAAATCGTAAGTTAAAGGCCTATATGAACATTTTGAAAGATAAATATGTCTTAGTACCAGCTGATAGCTTTCTAGTTGCTAAATACCGCGGTAATGGCCGAATTGAATACGTTAAAGTTGATGCAAATGTTCAAGTACCAGTTAAAATTTCTAAGATTAATTTTACTACCTCTGGTATGGCTTATTACGAATGTGAATTATTGGGCCGATTTGGGTTAGTGGGTCAAACTTGTCGTGATTTCCATCAAAATATTTTTGGTCATATTATTTATAAAGAAGCACCTAGTTTAGCGTGGCAAAAATATGAAGATCATGATTATTCAGATGCTCCACCATTTTTTTGGAATAATAGTGTTGTACCACTGGCTCCTCAAATATATAATAGTTATGAAGTTTTACAATATACTAATGGTCACGAAAAAGAAACAGCTGTTTTTTTAAATAGTTTAGATACTGGTAGCGTTGCTTTAAAAGGATTAAAGGATTTCCAAGATTCGGAAACTAAAGCCCAAGCTGATTTATATTCGACTTTACATAAAATATATAATAAAAAATGATTATACAATCTTATAAACATTTTAAATGTCATAATCCCAAAAACTTAGTTTTCCGTTT
>CAZIDO010000102.1:2254-3501 GCA_964538005.1 uncultured Muribaculaceae bacterium | reverse complement strand
TTTTTATCTTCTTTAGCATCTTTTTTAGCTTGTTTCTCGTTTGCTTTTTGTTCTGCTTCTGCTTGTTTAGCAGCTTCTTCATAAAGTTTAGTACCGAAAGCCATTGCTAATTCATTTAATGATTCTGTTTTCTTTTTAATATCTTCAGTATCTTCTTTTTCTAAAGCTTCTTTTAATTCTTTAATTTGTTTTTCAGCTTTTTCTTTATCTTTTTTATCAATTTTTTCGCCTAATTCTTTAATTGATTTTTCAGTTAAGAAGATTGTTTGTTCAGCTTCATTTTTAACGTCAGCAGATGCTTTACGTTTTTCATCAGCTTCTTTATTTGCTTCAGCTTCTTTAACCATTTTATCGATATCTTCATCTGATAAAGCACCACTTGAAGTAATAGTAATAGATTGTTCTTTACCAGTACCTTTATCTTTAGCTTTTACATTAACAATACCATTGGCATCGATATCAAATGTAACTTCAATTTGTGGAATTCCTCTTGGTGCAGCTGGAATATTAGTTAATTGGAAATTACCTAATGTTTTATTATCAGCAGCCATTGGTCTTTCACCTTGTAAAATATGAATGTCTACAGCTGGTTGATTATCAGCAGCAGTTGAGAATACTTGTGATTTACTAGTTGGAATTGTTGTATTTCTTGGAATTAATACAGTACATACTCCACCTAATGTTTCAATTCCAAGTGATAATGGAGTTACATCCAATAATACGATATCATTAACGTCACCAACTAAAACTCCGCCTTGGATAGCTGCCCCCATAGCAACTACTTCATCAGGGTTAACGTTTTTGCTTGGTTCTTGACCTAATTCTTGTTTTATTAATTCCATTACTTTTGGCATACGAGTTGAACCACCAACTAATAATACTTTATCAATATCTTTAGCTGTAAGTCCAGCATCTTTTAATGATTTTCTAATTGGTTCTAAAGTTGAATCTAATAAGTCATGAGTTAATTCTTCAAATTTAGCTCTTGTTAAAGATAATTCTAAATGAAGAGGTCCATCTGATCCTTGTGATAAGAATGGTAATGAAATGTTAGTGGTTGTTACTCCACTTAAATCTTTTTTAGCTTTTTCAGCTGCATCTTTAAGTCTTTGCATTGCCATTTTATCTTTAGTTAAGTCAACAGTAGTTTGTTTTTTGAATTCTTCAGCTAAGTAATCAATAATTCTTTGGTCGAAGTCATCTCCACCTAATTTATTATTACCACTTGTTGATTTTACTTCAAATAC
>CAZIDO010000102.1:0-2244 GCA_964538005.1 uncultured Muribaculaceae bacterium | reverse complement strand
AGAATAGATACATCAAATGTACCACCACCTAGATCATAAACTAAGATTTTTTCATTTTTATCTTGTTTATCTAATCCATAAGCTAATGCTGCAGCAGTTGGTTCATTGATAATTCTTTCTACTTCTAAGCCTGCAATTTTACCAGCATTTTTAGTTGCTTGTCTTTCAGCATCGTTAAAGTAAGCTGGAACGGTAATAACCGCTTTAGTAACTGTTTCGCCTAAATAGCTTTCAGCAGTTTTCTTTAAGTCTCCTAAAATCATTGCACTGATTTCTTCAGGGGTATATTCTTTTTCATTAACTTTTACAGTTTCTTTAGACCCCATTAATCTTTTTACTGATCCAACAACATCTGGATTAGTTATCATTTGGTTTTTAGCTGCTGTTCCAACAACTATTTCTCCATTTTTGAAAGCCACAACTGAAGGCGTTGTTCTTGAACCTTCTGGATTAGCGATTACTTTTGCTTCGCCACCTTCATAAACACATACACAACTATTTGTTGTTCCCAAGTCAATACCTATTATTTTACTCATATATAATCATCCTTTCTTAAATACTAACCTTAACCATCGCTGGTCTGATTACTTTATCTTTTAATAAATATCCTTTTTGTAATACTTCAATTACCATATTCGGTTCCATACCTTCTACTTTTTCGGTTAATACCGCTTGATGGTAATTAGGATCAAATGGTTTTTTATCGCCATCAATCATTTTAATTTCGTATTTGTTAATTGTTTCAGTTAAATGACAATAAATCATTTTAAACCCTTCTAAGAATTTTGATAGTTCATCTGATAAATTATCATCATCCATGGAAATTGCTCTTTCAAAGTTGTCGATAATCGGTAGTAAATCTTTTGCTATTTCTTCATCTTTATATTTTAGCAGTCTACTTACTTCTTCATCTTTACGTTTACGGTAATTTACCATATCTGCTTCTCTTCTTAAAAGAGCTTCCTCTAATTCTTTTACTTTTTCTTGAAGTTCTAAAACTTCTTTATTTTTTTTAGGTTCTTTTTTTACCTTTTTTGTTTCTGGTGCTTTATTTTCTTCTTTCATCTAATCACCTATTTTCCCAATGTTTTCTTTGATGTAATTTAGTAATGCTCCTGCTCGACTATACTCCATACGTTTAGGACCAATTAAGGCAATTGTACCCTCGACTCCGTCTTTAGTATAGTATGTTTTTATGATGGAAATATCATTATCAATCGTGTTTTCACTACCAATATAGACTTTTACTCCATCATCATCTGATTTAATACTTCTGATTAAATCTTTATCTTCGAACTTATTTAGAATTTGACGCATTTTATCAGCATCGTTAAATTCAGGCTCTTTCAATAATTTATTAGTTCCACTAACTTTGACATCAGGGGAACCACTAAAATCACTAAAGGCATTGTAGAAAGCATTATATAATGCTTCGTGTTGTTTTACATATTTATCGATGACTGGTTTGATTTCAAATTCTAGAGTTTTACTAACTTCAGAAAGCGGAATTCCAACGATGAGTTTATTGATTATATCTACAGTTTGTTTAACTTCAGCTTGACTAACATGTTCTTCTAAAACAACGTTGCGATTTTCCACGTGACCTTTATCAGTAATGACTAATGCCACCATATGATTTTCGCTAGTTGGCACAACTTCAACTTTTAAAACTTTGTTGTCAGCAGATGAACTTCCTAAAACAATAGCAGTATAATTAGTTAATTCGGAAACAATTTCCATACTTTTAACAATTGCATCAGAAAGCACTAATGAATTGTTTTTAAAAATTGTTTGAAGTTTTAACATATCTTCACCAGTTAATTCTTTAGGCTCCATAATATTATCAACATAATAACGATATCCTTTATCGCTTGGTATTCTTCCAGAAGATGTATGGGTTTTTTCGATGAATTCATTATCTTCTAAAACTACCATTTCATTTCTAATAGTTGCACTAGAGCAATTCATGATATCACATAAAGCTTTAGATCCAACTGGTTTAGCTGTTTGGATATAATTCTCAACAATTAACTTTAATAAGCCTTCTTGTCTTTCGGTAATCATTAACTCACCTCTTTTTAGCACTCCAAGTTTCTGAATGCTACTTCATTATAACACTATATGTTAGCACTGTCAATATATGAATGCTAAAAACACATTTTCCCATATTTTTATGAAATTAATAAAAAAGTTATACATTTTAACTGTATAACTATTTTAATTTATAAGGATCTGATAATGTTC
>CAZIDO010000101.1:0-3623 GCA_964538005.1 uncultured Muribaculaceae bacterium | reverse complement strand
AAACACATCATTGATGTGTTTGTTTTAATAATGGGGCGGTTAAGCTACAAGTTACGAACTAGGTTCTCTTTCTAAAAATATTATAATATATATTTATAAATTTTGCAATGCCTCTTGAAACAAAAACATATGTTTGATATAATGTGCTTTATAAAAGGAGGTTGTTGTCTATGAAAAATAGTATCATAAAAACAGAATTAAAAGTAAAGGATAATCTTGTAAGCGTTATGAGAGTTGATAATATTGATTATATATCTTTAACTGATTTAGCAAAATATAAAAATTCTAATAATCCAGGTGATGTTGTAATTAAATGGATGAGTAATAAGAGTTCTTTTGATTTTTATTGCTTATGGGAAGAATTATTCAATGAAAAATTTAAACTAGCGGAATCTCGCGAGTTTAAAAAAGATTCATCAACTCAATCATTTACTATGAGCCCTTCAAGATGGATAAATATGACTAATTCTAAGGGATTTATAAGTAAAAGAGGAAAATATGATGGTGGCACTTTTGCCCATCCAGATATTGCTTTGGAGTTTGCTTCTTGGATTGACCCTGCTTTCAAACTATATTTAATTCAGGAATTTGAAAGGCTTAAATATAATGAATCCTATAAAAATAAAGTTGAATGGTCTGTTAGAAGAAGTTTATCCAAAACAAACTATAAAATTCATACAGATAGCATAAAGGAAAATATAGTTCCACTACTTACTGAAAAGCAAAAGCATTATATATATGCTGATGAAGCTGATGTTATCAATGTATCTTTATTTGGTATGACAGCAAAAGAGTGGAGAGACAAAAATCCTAATTTAAATGGAAATATTAGAGATTATACAGATATTATACATTTAGTAGTTCTTAGCAATTTAGAAGTGCTAAATGCTAGTATGATAGATAGTAGAATAGTACAATCAAAGAGATTAGAAAAATTAAATCAAACAGCAAAGAAACAATTAGAAATTCTTTCAAATGATAAAAATATTATTGGAATTAATAAGTTAGATAATACTACAAATAAGTCATTAGAATAATTTATATATAATAAAAAATTATCATATGGGAGTACAAATTTGATGGAGCGGTTAAGCTATAAGTCACAGGGAGTATAGAAAAAAATTGATATTTATAGTATAATTTAATTATAAAAAAGGAGTGGTAATAAGAATGGAAATTATAGAAATTATTGAATTACTTGGAATAACAATAGCATTCATAACTGGTATTTCCTCTTTCATAATATCCTTAAAATCTAATAATATATCTAAAAGATCAAATAAAATTTCTGAGGAATCTTTAAAACTATCTAAAGAATGTGCAAATATGAGTAAGGAAAATATCGAACTTAATCATATTGGTAATCCCGTATTAATTACAGGCGACAAATGTATATTATTTAATAATGATAAAGGGTATGAAGGAGATTATTATTTAATTGTCAATATTTTAATAAATAATAAGTCGCTACAGCCTATTACTATAAAAGATTTTAGCTGTTTTTTAGGAACAGGAAAAGATAGCATTTATATTTCTAATATAGATTATATTAAAATAAAAGAATATACAATGTTTGAAAAGATTATTGTTAATTCTACTATTTTCCCTATTTATTTAAATGGAAATGAGTCAAAAGAAGTATCTGTGGCAATATCTCTTGGAAAAGCGGAATATAATCAATATTATGGAAAAAGTGGAATAGAATTAAATTTTTCTACGACCTACTCATCAAAAAAAATAAATATAAAATCAGATAATACAATAGATTATACTAAATAAACTATTTCGGAAGGGAAAAATTAATATGAATGAAAGAAATAAAATTGCAGTTGACACATATAACAAAATTGCTAAAAAATATGATGAAGAATTTGGCAATGATTATAGTGATGCACCATACATTGATAGTTTCTTAAATATTTTGAGTGGAAAGGAAATACTGGATATTGGATGTGGTGTTAGAAGTTTAACAAATTATATGTGTGAAAAAGATTTTAATGTAACCGGAATTGATTTATCTGATGGAATGTTAAGAATAGCTAAAGAAAAATATAAAAATATTAATTTTATAAAAATGGATATGAAAAATATTACTTTGAATAAAAAGTATGATGGTATAAGCATATTGTATTCTTTATTTCATTTAACAAAAAATGAAGTTAAAGAAGTTTTATCCCAATATTATGATTTATTAAAAGAAAATGGAAAAATGTTACTAATACTACAAAGTGGTAATGGTGAAAAGGTAGTTGAAGAACCATTAGATAAAAATCTTAAAATGTTTGTAAATTATTATTCATTAGATGAGATAAAAGAGGTGCTAGAAAATAATAAATTTAAAGTACTTTACACAACATATAAAAAAGGATGTGAAGGTTCACTTAGCGATATAAAGTTAGTTATTTTGTGTGAAAAGGAGAAAAATTATGAAAAATAGTTATATAATAATCCACGGAAGTTTTGGTTCAAAAGATGGCAACTGGTTTCCTTGGTTAAAACAAGAATTAGAAAAACAAAATAAAAAAGTTGATGTTCCCCAAATGCCAGTTGGTATTGGAAATCAAAACTTTGAAAATTGGTCAAAGGTACTAGATGAACTTGATATAAATGAAAATACAATAATTGTTGCTCATTCTATTGCTCCAATATTTGTATGCAAGTATTTAATAACTAATAAGATTAAAGTAAAAAAATTAGTCTTTGTATGTGGCTTTAATAATTATTTAGGTATTGATAATGATTTCGATTCAGTAAATAAACCTATGTATATTGATAATTATAAAGATGTAAAAAATTATTGCAATGATATAACTTGTTTTTATTCAGATAATGACCCATATGTAAAATTTGAAGTAGAAAAACAATTTGCTGATACTATTAGTAATAAGCAATATGTCATTAAAGATGGTGGACATCTAAATAGTGAGAGTGGTTATACACAATTTGAATCTGTTTTAAAGGTATTAGAAGATGAAAAAGTAAGGTATGCTGTTAGGGTATTTGCTTTTAAAGAAGACAAAGTTGTATGCATAAAGTATAAAAATATTAATAGAGATTATTTTGATATTCCTGGTGGCAAAATCGAAAATGGAGAAATCGAGGTTCAAACTTGCATTAGAGAATTTAAAGAAGAAACAGGAATGGATATTGATGATTTAAAATGCATTGGAACAGTTACCATTTATGATCAAAACAAAAAAATTATAATGAAAACTTATATTGCAAATAAAGTTAAAGGAGAACCTCAAGAATTTGAAGATAATTATGCTTATTGGTTACCAATAAGCGAAATAACTAATAATGAAAAAAGATTTGCCATTACTCATTTGTTAAATAAAGATTTATTAAAATATTTTAAAGAAGATAATTTAAATATTGTGTTTACCTGTGATGAAAATCATAACATTATAGATATGAAATTATAGATTAAAGACAATGCTACTTGCGTTGCCTTTTTTATACCTTGCTTTCAGGAAAATACCAGATTAATAACCTAAAAAATCTGATTGTGGTAGTTTTGATTTATTATATCTTTTTATTAACATTTCTTATATAAAATTGTCCTTTCAAAAATTAAGGGTTTGGGATTTTCCCACATACGAATTTGTATGGGAGTACAAATT
>CAZIDO010000100.1:0-3632 GCA_964538005.1 uncultured Muribaculaceae bacterium | reverse complement strand
TTGCTAGTATTATTATTACTGCTAATAACTCTATTAATGTAAATCCTTTTTTCATTATATCTCTCCCCACTTCTATTCTGTTGATTTCTTACTCTAACCACATTATACCCCCCTCCCCCCTTGAGAAAATCAATATTTTAAAACGAAGTTTACAGAAAAATTGACAAAAAAATTACACTATTGTGTAATTCATCGACTATAAATAAAATTTAATCATTAAATTGAGTAATTACTTTTAACATTGTCTATTTCAACTTTTATTTTCTTATAAAAAAAGTCAGAGAATTATTTCTCAACGACTTTAATTTTGACTTTTTTAGTTTTTGATAAATATTGAATTCTTGAATCAGTTCCTTCAACTTTTACAGCAACTTCATATTCACCTGGTTTAAAGTTTTTAAGGTCAATATAAGCAATTATATCATCAGCTTGTATTTGTTTTAAGACTGAATCAACACCTTTAACATTAACAGTTACTTTGATATCGCTTTCACTCAACCCTTGAACGCTGTAATTATCATTTAAATTACGAACATCGATATTAACATCGTTTATATCTTTATCCGTCGCATTATCTAAAGTGAATTTTAAAGTTACATTGTTAACAGACATTGAACGAACACCTTTAGGTTTTGTTAAATCTAGTTTATATTCTCTATTTTCTTTTAATCCATTAACATTAACCTCTAATGGAATATATTCTAAATTTTCTAAAGTGGCTTTTTTACCATAAACAGTTACAGTCGATTCATTCATATCGATTGAACTAATTGCTTTACCAAACCCAATTGATCCTTTTGGAATTACTTTAATTGGAACTTGTTTACTTGGTGAAGTAATTTCTAAATCAACATTGATTTTAGCAGGCACGATTTCAACATCTAATCCTTTACCATCTTTATCATAAGCTTTTAAAGGTACATCTTTTAAAGTTGTTTTGCCTTCTTCTTGGTTTGCTAATTGGTCAAGGTCAACTAAAGCTTTAACAGTTGCTACTTTAGTTAAACTATTAGCCGCATTTTTATCATCAGTACCTTTAATAACTACTTGATCTGCTTCTGGAGTAACACTATCGATTACCAGTTTAGAATCTAAGTTATCCTGATTTAAAATATCTGTTGTTAAGGTTTTAGTTTCTGATACTTTTGGATAAATATTAACGGTAGTAGCTCCTGGATTAACACTATAATTAATCGCACTTAATGGTTGACTATATTCGATATTTACTTTATGACTGCCTGGTTTTAAACCACTCAGATCAACAGTCACTTTTGAAGTTGTTGATTGTTTAGCGATGAATAAATCTGAACGGCTTCCCATTAAAGTAATATCTACTTTTTCTGGTAATCCTTCAACAACATAGGCTTCTTCATTATACGTTGCTACTACTTGTTGGTCTTTTAAAACTTCAGCCGTTTGATTAGTAAAGACAATTATCCTTTGATCGATAACAATAAAAGTAATAATTGCGACTACTAAAGAAACAAATAGTAAGGTATTAGTTTTTGATAGCCAAGTTTCAAATCCTTTTTCAGAACTTTGAAAACCTTTAGTCAGTCTTATAATTAATTTAGTAATTGGGACAATAATCTTTTTATCGATAAAAGTAAAAAATCTTGAAAATATATTTTTCTTTTTAGTTGTTTTCATTATTATCCACCTCCTTTTCGTCAGCGACTAGGAGTTTCTTAGAAGGTGAAAGTCCTTCGATTAAACGAACCTTTAATTCGTCTAATGATAAATTATATAATAATTCACCATTAACAGCCATTGAAATACGACCTGTTTCTTCTGAAAGAACGATTGCTAGACAATCTGATTGTTCAGAAATACCTAAAGCTGCACGATGTCTTGTTCCTAAACGTTTGCTTATTGTTAAACTATCACTAGTTGGAAAAACTACATTAGCGCATGCAATTTGATCACCTTGAATGATAACCCCTCCATCATGCAATGGATTATTAACAAAGAAAATGGCCGTTAATAATGGATTAGTAACTTCAGCATACACTTTTTGTGAATTATTTATATAATTAGCTAAACTAATATCACGTTCTAATACAATTAATGCACCCATTTTTTGGTGTCTTAAAGTATCTAATGATGCAGTTATTTCATGAACAGTACGTTCTCTTTCGCCAATTGATAATGTTTTATGGCGCCCTAGTAATTTACTACGTCCTAGTTGTTCTAAAGTATCGCGAATTTCTGGTTGAAAAATAACAATTAACGCTAAAGGTGCCCACTCGATTACATAATCAATTAAATAACCAATCGTTACTAAATCTAATAAATCTGAAATAATCTTCACAACGATTATAATTAATATTCCTTTAAACAATAATATCATTTTGACATTTTTTCTTAAACTTTTTAAAATGAAATATAATAATCCCCATACTAATAAGATATCAAATAATTTTCTAAAAAGCTCTAACATTGAATCTATTGTCATATTTACCTCCTATTTTTATAGCTATTTCATTATAACATATTTGGATAAATAATTAAAATCCTTTTTCAAAAAAGAAAGCAAATTAATTGCTTTAATCTTTTTTCACTAATATTCTTTGATTAATTGCGGTATCTATTGCACCCGATACCGAATCGCCTTCAAAACTCACTTGATAATCGCCTAGTAACGTTTCAAGTGTATCTTGTCCCTGCAAAACCATTTTAACGTCATCTAACATTTCTTCTTGGTCACCAGTTAAATATAAATCAAATAAAGATTCTGCTAACATGGTTCCAATTATATAAATTTTTGCTCTTTGTTCGAGCTTTCTATCGTGAATAACAAGCTGATCATTTACAACGGTTCCTTCTAATCTTCTAATATCGGTATTTAAAAGATTGATTTTTTTTAATTCCATGTCTCTTAAAACATCAAGTCCTAAAGAATCAGCAGTAACTAATTCCATAAAAATACTTAATAACTCCATATTATAATAATTTTCTATACTGCCTTTATTACGCAATGTCAAAGCATGAATATATTCATGAACTAATGAACATATGCCTAACTCACCAAAATTTGAGCTTGAATAAATTTTGTAAAAACAAATAGGGGCATTTTGTAAAAATGTCCAATCATTCCTTGGATAATCTAATGTTTCAATAGCAAAATTTGATGCAGTGACGATTGGCAAATCAAATATGCTCATTATTTTTTTCTTGGCTTCAACTATTTTCAATAGCATTCTACTGCCTTCTTCATAATCTATATAAGCAAAATCAGCCGGCAATGATGCAATCAAATTGTTTTGATTTAATTGATTAACGTTAAAATCCATATCTCCGAAAAAAGATAGCATTAATTCTTGAGATTTGGCCAGTAATTGATCCTCAGAAATTCTATCTAAACTTGTTTTAGGAGGAAATAAAGCTTGCGTTTTTTCAATTTTCCCACGAACTAATCTTAATGTATCAGTGTTCATATATGAACAGTCACAAAATAGGAATCCATGGTGAGCACAACATTCTTTTTCTGTAAGTCCTGTCATGGTGTTCCTCCTCTTTTTTGCCTTGTATATTAGCACAAATGATTTATATTGTCAAAAAAAGATAGACTAGCTATCTTAAACTTTCCAAACATCGTCATTAATTTGTTCTTGTGGTCCTAACTCGGCTGG
>CAZIDO010000099.1:0-3716 GCA_964538005.1 uncultured Muribaculaceae bacterium | reverse complement strand
CTTAAACTTTCCAAACATCGTCATTAATTTGTTCTTGTGGTCCTAACTCGGCTGGTGCTTGTTCAAAAATATCAGCTGGTAATTCCACTGGTTCAACCGCAATATCCAAATCATTTTGTTTGACCTCTGGAAACACATTTTCTTCTGGTGTTTCTAAATTATCTAGTTGTACTTCTGGTAAACTACTTGGAATTGTACTCCAATCATTTAATGAAGGTTCATTATGAACTTTTTCAAAAGTCGTATCCACTTTAGGAATAACTGCATCCCATGAATCAGGAGTTATTTCATCACCAACATTTAATACTTCAACTGGTTTATCTACTGAAACCACGAAGTTGTCTTCAGCCGTTTCAATTGGTAGCGCTGTTTGTTCAGGGATTGGCGCTGCTGAAATTATATTTTCTTTTTTAGTTTTTTCCTTTTTAAGTTTTTCTTTCTTTGGCTCTTTAGTTAATGCTTTTTTTGCAAAGTCCGTTCCTTCAGCTAAATAACCGATTAAAGCCATGATTAAAATAATCGCTCCTAGTATGACCCAGAACGTCCAACTTGTTAAAATGTTCATATGCCCCTCCTTATTATAAAATAATAATATCATTTATTCTTTATTTTTTCAAGCCTTTTTATTCACTTAGATAATCGGCTCCTTTAAAAGGCTCCTCACGTAATAAATCATTATAGTTTTGTTGCCTTAAAACTTCATACACCATAATTGCTGCGCAATTTGAAAGATTTAAAGCTCTAACCTTATCAGTCATTGGAATTCTTAGACATGTGTCTATATGATCTTTTAATAGTTCTTTTGGAATCCCAGTACTTTCTCTGCCAAACACTAAATAGATGTTTTCTTCTTTATTACTGTAGTCAAATGAACTATGTGGTTTTTTACCATATCTCGTTAAAAAATAAAAATTCCCTTGGTTCTGTTTTAAAAATTCTTCCCAAGTTTCATAAACAGTATAATCACAATTATCCACATAGCCAGCACCACTACGTTTTACCACTTTCTCATCTAAACTAAAACCTAATGGTTTAATTAAATGTAATTTTGTGTCTGTAGCTGCACAAGTACGCATAATATTTCCGGTATTTTGTGGAATTTCTGGTTGATATAAAACCACATTAAGCATTGTCTATCACTCCATACTTTTTAAATAAAACATTAATTTGATCAGTAGTTAATTTTTCAGCATTGACTAAAATATGGGTAAGTTTACTATTATCAAATACATAAATTGAAATAACACTGTCATTGTTTATTTTATCTTTTACTTTATTATCAATTGATAATTCTTTTAATTTGTCATTGAATTCTCCGATATTAATATTGTCAGAATTTAAATATAAAATATTTTCTTGTAACTCCTTTGAAGTTATTAATTTTTTAAATTTCTTTTCAAATGTTTTAATATCTTGATTTTGGCCAGAAGCAACATATAAAACAAACTTCGGATTTTCAAAAGTATAGTTTGTTAATTCTTCTGGAGTTTTAATTTCATTAACAACCGTTAATAAAGTAGAGTTTTTTAAATTATATTCTTTAGTTGTAATATACCAACTACGAGCATAGAAAACGCCAATAATTGTTATAAGTACTGCCGCAGCTAAAATAACATAATTTTTAGTTGGTATTTTTTTTCCCATACAAAAGCCTCCACTCTATTTTCATTTTAACACATTTAATGGCCTTTTTCAAATATATTTTTTTAATAAAAAAGAACGACTTTCTTATAAATCATTCCCTGAATCTATTTCTTCTAAAGCAACATCAGGCAAAAGAATATTTTCTTGTTCACAAACACGAGCAAATTTTTCTCTAAAAGCTTTACATTCTTTCACACGACTATCTGGGTAAATTCGTTTACTATTACGAATAGCAATATAAACATCTAAAATCCCAACAATCGGTCTATTTTCAAATAAAGCATTTGAAAAAGCTCCTGATAACACTGATAAAGAAACATCTGGATACATGGCTGATAAACCATATACTCTTTTAAATTCTGAAGTGGCATCAACAATCGATTCCATTAGTTCTCTAGTTAAAAATCCATTTGGTAGCATTTTAATGCCGGTTTTACTTTCAATTTTCGGAATTGTTCCCAGTAAAATATCAACAGTTGCCACGTGGTCTGGCTCTTCAACATCGATACGATCGAAACGTCTTAAGAACGCTCTATCTTTAACAATATAAGTTTCATATTCAATAGTCGTTGTCGCTCCAATTGCCTTAATATCTCCACGATCCAACGCTGGTTTTAAAATATTAGCTAAATCCATTGGACCGTCAGCAGCGCCACCAATTAAGGTATGAACTTCATCAATAAATAAAATTGTTTTAGGAGCACGTTTTAATTCATTAACAATTAAATTGGTTACTGATTCTTCTTTACCATTAACTATCATAGTTCCTAGCATTGAAGAAGAATTTATTTTCAAAATGTTATATCCAATTAAAGCATTAGGAACTTCGTTTTTTTGAATCTTGTAAGCTATTCCCTCAACGATAGCTGTTTTACCAATACCAGGCTTACCAATTAACAAAGCCGATTTATCTGGCGTTAATAATACTAACATCGTTTTTTTGATTTCTTCTTCTCTGGCAATAGCCGGATTGGTTACATATGATTTAGTTGTTAAATTTTCACAGTAGTTTGTGATAATTGGAAACTGATTGGGATCTAAATAATTGACCTGAGTATATCCATAGTTATCCATTTTAAGCCTCCTTTATATAACCTTTTTTAGTTAATCTTTCCACAACTTCACTATATTTTTGATTTCCTTCGATACGATTAAAAGTATCTTCTTCTTCACCCTTAGTTACGAATATCGTAGTTGGTGTTGCAGAAAAAGCAAAGTTAGAAGTTAATTCACTATTTTGTTTTTCGGTTAATTTAGATACATCGATATATTTAATATCTACTCCATATTTTTCGACTATTTTATTAACAGTTACTTTATAAGCACTACACGCACTACAAGTTTCAGAACCTACAAATAAAACAAAGTCTTCCTTTTCTTCAATCATAGTACTTAACTTATCATAATCTATTTCATCATATGTTTTAGGTCCCCCACAGCCCGTCAAACATAAGACTCCAATTAAGACCGCTATCGCGATTAATAATTTTTTCATTCTATCACCTATAATTCATTATATAATAAAATGACTTAAAAAAAAAGAGCTATAAGAAATTATTTCTTATAAACTACTAATTGATCTGGTACTAAATATAATGTATCGTTTTGACGTGCTATATTATCGGCCGTAACTTTTAATGTTTGCATTATCTTATTTAAAGTGTCACCTTCACTTGTAACAAAAAATGCTGTACCCGCTTTAGGAACTAATATTTCTTGATCAGGATAAATAATATCATGTAATCCTAATCCATTCAATTTTAACAATTGACTAGGTTCAACATTATATTTACGGGCAATTTCATAAACGGTATCGCCTTTCTTAATAATGTAACGATCAAAGATTGTTTCACTGCTTGGAACCACTATATAAGTACCCGGTGTTAAAACCGTACTAATATTTATTCCATTTAAAGTTGCTAAAACATCTTGTGTTATTCCTAAACGATTAGCTACTGACGCGAATGTATCTCCTGTTTGTACTTCATATATTCTATACATACTCTCACCTCGATATATTATATGCTTTTTAACTATTTTTGATAAAAAAACAAATCAATTAAGATTTGTTC
>CAZIDO010000098.1:0-3866 GCA_964538005.1 uncultured Muribaculaceae bacterium | reverse complement strand
AAGAGGCTTTTTATTGGAATATTCCAAATAAGCCTTTTTTCTTTTCTGTTGTTTCGTTATTTTGTTTAATAAATCCAAGTTTTACCAAAAATGAATCTAGGGTTGCATTGTTATTTTCTTGATCATATAATGGTGGTAAACTATAAAATATTTTGGTATTAGTTTCATATTCAAAATCTAAAACATCACGACTGCTTAATAAGCTCTTATTTAAAACTACTTTTTTATTCTTATAATTTTCAAATGTTCTAGGGTTTCTAGCCAATAGCTTATTAAGTTTTAGCTTAGAAGGCTCCGCTAAATAAATTATATCATTCATCAAACCATCTGCTATTCCACTATTATTCATATCAACCAAAATGACATCACTTTTGCTATATTTAGAAATATTATTTCCTAATTCATTATCCATAATGCTATACATTTTATTGTCACCAAAATACATGAAATCACGTTTTTCTAGTTCTAAAGCAACAACATCGTAGTTACGTTCAAGTTGTTTTTTCATCACATAGATTAAACTGGTTGATCCAGCATTTTCAGTAATATTTTTAACCCCGATGACTGTAGCCGTAGTTGCCTCACGATAAACATTGACAACTTGAGTTCCACCACCGCCTGTTCCACTATCATGATTAGTATCTAATTGATGGTATTGTGCTACATCACGGTAACTATTAGGGTTATTATATAAATAATTAACCCCTTCTACATTCATCGTAAAATTATATATGCGCATTGATATTAAATCAGATAAATATTCAGGACTAGTTACTTCAGGAGTTCCATCTAATAGTAATATTAATCTATCCATATCTAAAGATAATGATAATTTTTGTAATGTTTTTATGTCCCTGTAATCTTTTAATGCTGTGATGTCTAGAATCATACGTTGGAAAAAGAAGTTTTTAAAAGTTTCGATAATGTCTTCAACTGAAAACTCACCTTCCAGCTTTTTAATAACATCAATATCCAAAGTTGCTAAAGCATCACGATATTTATTAGCAATTATTACGTTCATATGTTCCTCCTAACTATTTATTTTTACAAATGTTTTTGTTTCACCGCTAACAGGTATTTTTATCATATCGCCTATAACCGGTACATCAAAAAACATATATGTAGTTACGCGATAATATTTACCGCATCTTGCTTCATCGGCTTTTTTCCCACAGGAAGTTAATTCATAAACACAATATTGATAATTGCTGGCAGGATTTACTAAAGTTCCGCCATCGACAGTCGCGCAATTAGTACTATTGGCATTTCCACCATTAGTATTAACTCGGTAGCCAATACCAGATTTACCATTTTCACCCGCTTTTAACCATTCGTCAATTTCGGTTTTTGCATTAGCAGTGAATCCTTCTTCTTTTTCAATTGTTTCAATTATCCTATTTTTCACCTTAAAAGCCTTTGAATAACTTAAAGAACCTACGAAAAAAGCAATAAGAATAATTACAAAAGTAATTATAATATAGAAAAGCAGGGCGTTACCGATTGACTCTTTCATGCACCCACCCCATTCTTATCTGAAAAATTGTATGTTCTTTCCCCTTTAGTGTAAACAGGGATCTTGAAATTGCCGATAATTGGTAAGTCTACATATATATAACTAACTACACTGTAGTTATAATAAATGGGTTCACCATTATCATTTGTTCTTCCCTCATCTACTGTTCCTCTATCATCATTATGATAATATACACAATAATAATGATCTTGATCTGGCGTCATTAATACACCATTATGTCCACGGGTTGATGGACATTTATAACCATTGTTGCGTGAATAACCAATGGTATTCATAATTCTGGTTATATCTTCCTTTGATTTGCTGTTATATCCTTCATATTTTTCAATAGATGATAAAACATTAGAATTGATTTTAAAGGCTTTGTAATAGCTCGTGGTAGCCGCTAGCAAGCCAAAAACTATAACAATAAAAATTATTATCATATTGTAAGTAAATACCTCTCCTACTCCTTGGCGCATAGGGCTACCTCCTTTTATTCTTTAATACTATTTTTCTTTTGCACAGTTTGCATCATATGCAACACTACATTTACCCGCGTTCCATACTCCGCCTGAATCTGCACAACACGCTTTTTTTTCAGTACTGTTCATAAGTCCTGAAATAATTGGCGTTGCGATAGCTACTATAACCCCAATAAGAATGATAGTTACTACAGTCATATTTGCTTCTCCTGCTGCTTCCTTCATATATTATCACCACCTTACTTTGCTTATTTTAAATTATAACACAAATTGTTGTTTATTTCTAGAAAGTCATCATCATCATCATCGATAGTAACAGGAAGATTAATATTCCCCCACCTGTACCACCAAGCATAATCATAGTTTTATTTTCCATTTTTTCTAAACGTTCTTTATAATAATCTCATCATTCGCATTGAATCCCTAACTGGATATTCATTGGCAAAATCCATGTATGGTTGAACTGTTGAGTCACCAGAATCTATTTTTTGAATTAACTTTTGTAATCCTGATTTAAAAATTTCTGGTGCAGTATCGATTGATTTAGAGATTGCTACTGGAACAGTATAATGTTGAACTAAAATTTCTAAACTCTTTAGATAATATGGAAGTAATAAATTAATTTTGTGCAGGTTTGCTTTATAGAATGATTTCAATTGTTGGTATGGCATTTTAAATACCACATATCCAATAATAACTGATAGCATCACATACACAAATGACATTTGTGATAAGAAGATAAATATCATAAATACGATTGCAATTAACCCATTTCTAACCCTTTGGCCAAATAATTTATTAACATCTGCACTACCATATTTAACTTCAAGTAAAAATGCATAATCATCTTCCATCAAAAATCTGAAGTATGGTTCGGTATCTTTAACAAATTTACGAGAACTGAAGTGACTGTTTCTTTCTAATATTAGAATAACAATCAAGCCAACGATAATAAATATTATTCCTGTATTCATTATTCCGCCCCCACATCTTCATTATAATATTTTTCTCCACTTAGGATAAAATATGTATTCAACAATATAATTCCGTGAAGAAGTAGTTGAACCCACCAATCTTTTAACATGTTATTGTAAGATTCAACTCCAAGTAGGAACTGAACTAACATAACCATTAAATATAAAATAATACCAAATTGTAAGAATTTTTTATGGAATGCCGCACGATCGATACGGTCACGATAAACATTTTCAACTAGCATATCAATGTCTAAACTCATATTTTCTAAAGATTCACCTGAATCCCTTGAGCCTTCATTAGTAATTTGCAAAAATAATTGATGCATGTTTTTAACAATATAATAATCGTATTTTGTATTGAAAAACGCTAGTGACTGATCGATTGTACCATTTTCATAAGCCATGTCAATCATGGTTTTAACGTCTGATCTAATTGGATCTTCAAGAACACCAGATTCATAAACGCCTTCCATGGCTTTAACAAACGATTGAGTTGTTCCAAATTCCATAATTGTATTAGTCGTATAAACTTGAATTTGTTCAAAAATAAATTCACTATATATCCTTTTACATCTTAAGTACGTTAAATAAGGGACAATTAATACTGATAGACAAGCATATACTAAAGAAATACCAACATTATAGAAATATAAATACGTAATAACTGCTGCTCCGACTGCAAATATTCCAATTTGGATTGCATATTGTCTGGGTGTATATTCTTGACCTAATTCCTTAACTTTTTCCCTTATGACTTTGAATGAATAAGGAGTGACTTTATCGTAGATGGAACCAAATTTTTGATTGACAAATTTATAAGCATTAGTCTTTTTATCGCTACGAAAAACAATAAGAAATATTGCAATAACTAAAACGACTAGAAAAATAATA
>CAZIDO010000097.1:0-3883 GCA_964538005.1 uncultured Muribaculaceae bacterium | reverse complement strand
TTCATTATATCGAATTAATCATTATTTTTCAACTTTTCTTATTCTTTTATTTATTACCTTTTTCTTCCTTCTTATTCTTATTTTCATAATCCCCATCTCCTCTGTGAAAATCAAGTCTTTATATTTTTCTTATCGAAATATAGAAATTTTTGCATTGAAAAATAAGAGGTGGGGTCCTCTTATTTAATTGTAAAACTGATACCAGTCTTTTCGCTTTTGACATTGATTTCATAACCAAGTAGGGAAACGGTTTTTTTAACAATCGAAAGTCCTAAACCGAATTGACCTTTTATCCCCTTCTTATATGGGGTAAAGATATCATTAAGAATAGACTCGTCAATATTTGGGCCATCATTGAAGAATGTTATTTGGTGACCTTTGACCGTAATTTTAATTTCCTCCTTAGCATAACGCATAAAGTTACTTAAAATATTATCAATTATGGCTTCCCACATATCTTCTGAACCATTAAATATTGTTTTCTTATCAGTAATATTAATCTGCCATTTAATATCTGGCCTTGCAACTTTAAATTTTTCTACTGATAAGGTCAGAATATCTACAATGTTTATTGTTTCACGTTTGTAGTTATCCGTGTCTTTCATATAGGTTAATTTGTTTAAATATAGTAAGGAGTGTACTTTTATTTCTAACTTTTTAACTTCTTGTTTAATAATTTTTAATCCGCTTTTTTCATCTTGCACACCATCCTCGATCGCCTCAACATATGATTTTATAACGGTGAGAGGGGTTTTAAAATCGTGAGAAATGTTTTGATACATTTGGTTTTTATATTCTTCCTGTTGTTGTAAGGTAATCTTCATTTCATCGATGGAGTGCGATAAGTCTTCAATTTCATCTTCAACTTTATAAGGCATTTTACCATGATAGTTTTCATTATCTAAATTGTCGACTTTTTCTTTTAACTTCTTAATTCTGTCGGCCAGCATCTGTGACCACATTGCTACTATAACTAAGATAATAAGCAGTGTCACAATTAATACTGGAAGAAGTGACGCCAATATATCAGCTTTCATCTGCGCTACATAATTATTGTTTGTAAACGCTACGCGATAGCCACTAACGTCACTTTTCGTATTATAATAATACGTTTTGTGCTGGTAAGAAAACTTACCGTATTCGCTGTTTATTTTTTCTAAAACTTGATTAGTAGAAAGATTGATAACCTTTGATATGTTATTTGAAGTAGTTACAATACTGTCCTTGACGAAAATGTAGGCTATATCGTCATCTAAAGTGCTGTCACTAATATTACTTCCAACAATATCTAAAGGTGCTTTCAAATTAAAATAAATATTTTTTTCGTATATAGGGATTAAGGTTTTTGGTAAGATAATTGCTACACTTATATAAATAAGTGCAAACATAATTAAGACAATTGTAATTAGTTGACGATATAAATTATGCTTCAACTTCATGATAATCTATATCCATACCCATAAATCGTATTTAAACGAAGTTTAGGCATTTTTTTTCTAAGTCTTCTAACTAAATCATCAACAACTCTATCACTACCAAAGTAGTTTGTTCCCCAAACATTTTCTAAAATTTGACCACGACTAAATGATTTATTTTTATTTTTAACACACATTATTAGTAAATCAAACTCTAAAGTAGTGAGAGAGATTTCATTTGAGTTTTCATATACTAAACGTTTATCTAAATCAATTTCATATCCATCGTAATGTATTTTTTCCGTTTGGGTACTATAGGTTCTTTTTATAATGTTATTAACTCTTAAAACTAGTTCCTTAGGAGAATAAGGTTTGGTAATATAATCATCGCTACCAAGTTCTAGTCCAATAATTTTATCTAAATCTTGGTCACGAGCTGACGTGAATATAACTGGTACTTCACTACTTTCTCTTATTTTTTTAATTATGTCGTAGCCGCTAACGGCATCACCTAACATAATATCCAATATCCATAAATCAACTTGATCAGTTGTGCAATTTAAAGCATCGGTACCGTTATAAAATTGAATAACTTTATAACCAGCTCGTTCCAAATATGATTTAATTAAATTATTTAAGTTCTGTTCATCTTCTACTAAGCAAATTTTATACATTATTTATCGCCTCATTTATAGTATAACACTATTTACTTCGCATTTCTACATCTACCACATCCTTTCAAATAGTAGGAGTTTATTATCAACTCCACTATCATCATACAAGAGAATTATGTTTAGAATTTGATAAAAATGTGGGAAATTATGGTAGGCGTGAAACAAAAAGAAATTTATTTCTTTGTATCAAAAAAGTAGATACGTTTTTTCTTTTTTCATGTCTACTTTTATCTTATCAGTTCATAAATTTACTTTATTCCCTTCTAATTTATAATATATGGAATGCCGTTCGTACCTTGTCCAGATAATGATATATCTGATTTTAAATAAAGTGTAGGAAAAACGCTAGTATCTTCAATATGGGCATATCCACAGCCATCTCCTGATGAACAAAGATACCCTGTATCTGATATTTCCCACATACCATCTGGCGAATATCCTGGACTTAATGTTACAACTTTTTCCCCCGAATGATATAAATAATTATTGTTTTGACATGCAATTATATGCCATGCATCCCACATTGAATTACAGTTAGTATCTGTTGTTGCTCTTAAGTAATCTGATAAATTTATAATAGCAATTTTGCTATTAGCAATTGTTGTTTTTTCATCCTTGACCACGTTTCCAAATGTGTAACCATCTGTTTCTGTTCCGCCTGAAATTATAGTTCCATTGCTAAAGCCATGTTCTATTATTTGATTCTTTGCTGTACTTGATAATCCATTATAGTAAATACCATTTAGGTATTCATTTAACGTTGCCGCTTTTTTTACGGTTCCGCTTTTAAATGCTGTTACAAAATTATCAGAAATATCCCAAGCATTACAGGCAAGCGTAGAAGTACAATATGTTCCAGTTGTACTAGAAGTTTCATTAACCCTTGTACCATATCGGTCATATGGCATTTGACCAATACTACTATTTCTAATTATTTTTATTGTATTATCTGTCTCCACAGATATTATTCTCCATAATTCATCGTTAAATTTTATATAATTATCAGGATTTGTGCCTTTATAAATAAATCTTCCAGTTTCATACTTATCTGTATAAAGACCATCACCTTGAGTTACAATATTTTTCTTTAAATATGTAGCGGCAGATATATTTTTAATATTCCCTTTGGCATTTAATGTTAGATTGGTACTGAAAGCCGCGTAGCCTACAGTCATTACTAGTAATAAACAGATTACTGATGTTATTACTATTCTTACTTGCCTTTTATTTTTATTTCTTCTTCGCATACTTATTCCCCTTTATATATTTATTATATCTGATCAATAGTTATTTTTCAATCTCTTACCCTATTTTATTTATTCACTTTTTCTTCCTTTTTATTCTTATATACATTATAACCCCCGTATCACTTTCTGTCTACTTTAACTTAACTTATGCAATTTAACTTCCTTACAAACACTTCAAATATGTTACTGAGATTTTTAATAGTCTTAACTCTTTATTATTTTTGAATTTAAACATCTTTTTGAAGTTATTTTGGCCAAAATACACACATTTTAGATTGATTTTTATCAACTTCCCGGCTTTTCGCATGCTTAATTTTTTCTTAAATAGTTATTAATATATCGCTTTTCTGGTTTTTTACATGCTCTTTCTTCTTATTTTCCGCAGCCTTACTTCTGCAACCACCGCTTCTCCTAAGGCGGGATCCTTCTTCAAAGCTTAACGAATTAAAGCAAAAATATCATCAATTTTACTAATTTATTTAATTTAAAAAATATGATTATCTAAGTTTTGTCAAATTAAAATAAATGTGATATTATAGACATGACA
>CAZIDO010000096.1:0-3995 GCA_964538005.1 uncultured Muribaculaceae bacterium | reverse complement strand
ATATCATACTTTGCTTTAAAAGAAAAGACCATTGACTTTGTCAACGGTCTGAGAATGTATCATACATTCTTTTTTATGAATAATTTGTCAAATCAAGTGCAAACCAGATCTTTTAGGCGTGGTTATGATTTTATGTAGTATCGCAATTATTATTATAAATTATTTATGAAAAAAAGACGTTAACTAATTTTAACATCTTTTTTAACATCCATTATTACTGGTAATATAATAGGCTTTCTACCTGTTTGATTACTAATATAACTAGAAACGGTATTAGTTATTTCTGCTTTTACTTCTGAATAATTAACGCCAGTTTTTATTACTTTGTTTATTGCATCTTTACTAAGATTTTCTAGTTTTTTAAGTAATTCAAGGTTATCATTAACTAAAACAAAACCTCTTGTAATAATATTTGGAAGACTTAATAGTTTATGGTTTTTGGTATCTATATTAGCAATAACCACGACAATTCCGTCATTGGCCATAACTTTACGATCTTTCATAACCGCATTACTAACATCGCCAATACGATTACCATCGACATAAATATCACCAGCTTGAATACATCCTCCGGGACGAACGATACCATCTTTCATAATTAGAACATCGCCATTACCTAAAATAAAAGTATTTTCTTTGGGCATTCCACATTCAATAGCAATGTCAGAATGTGATTTAAGCATACGATATTCTCCATGGAACGGCATAAAGTATTTTGGTTTGATTAATCTTAACATAAGTTTTAATTCTTCTTTATCACCATGTCCACTTGTATGGATATCAGTAAGTGAACTGTTAGTATAAACAGTAACACCTTTTAAATATAGTTTATTAATAGTCCTAGAAATACTTAAAGCATTACCAGGAATCGCTGACGATGAAAATACAACAACGTCATCAGATTTTAATTTAAGTTGTCTGAATGTACCATTAGCAATGCGGGTTAAAGCTGAAAAAGCCTCACCTTGACTGCCAGTACATAATAAACATAATTTGTTTGAAGGATAGTGAGCAGCTTCTTCTGGGGTAATGAAAATATCTTTATGCTTGATATATCCTCCCTCAATAGAAATTTCAATATTATTGTTCATACTACGTCCAAACACACAAATTTTGCGGTCATGTCTTTTACAGGTATCAACGATATGTTTTAAACGATAAATATTTGAAGCAAAAGTTGCAATAATAATACGACTATCATGTTTATTAAACAGTTCTTCTAGGGTTTCATCAACTTTAGATTCACTATTACTCATTCCTGGATTTAAAGCATTGGTACTATCACTTAATAGTAAAGTAACGCCTTCTTCTCCAATTCTCGCCATTTTATGAATATTGGCCATTGGTCCAATTGGGGTTAAATCAAATTTAAAGTCTCCAGTTGTTACAATGTTTCCATTAGGGGTATGAATACACATCCCATGTGAATCGGGAATAGAGTGAGTCGTAATAAAAAATTCAACACTCAAATATTTATATTTATAGATATCTTTTTCCGTATATACATGTAAATTATTATATTTAATTCCACGGTCTTCTAGTTTTCTTCTAATAAGCCCAACGGCATGATTAGGGGCATAGATATTTGGAATGTCCACCATTTGTAATAAAAATGGAATACCTCCAATATGGTCTTCATGACCATGTGTGATAAATAGCCCTTTAATTTTACTTTCATTTTGTTTTAAAAAAGTAAAATCAGGAATAACATAATCAATTCCCATAAGTTCATCACCTGGGAAACTAACACCCGCATCAGTTATAATAATTTCGTCATTATGCATTACACAATACATATTTTTTCCGACTTCACCTAATCCGCCCAAAGCAAATACTGCAGTTTCATCGGTTTTTAAAAAATTCATAAATACTCCTTTCTTTTAAGTATAAAAAAACTGACTTACAACATTATATACTGTTTTTAATTTTTTGGCAAGTTCATTCATAATTGTTTTTCGTAAAGACTATATATTAATATATTGACAAATGCGATATTTGTTGTATAATATATACACATTTAGGAGGCAGTATACACATGAAAGCAATGGATAAGAAAACCGCAAACTATGTTAACGATGAATACTTTAGAAAAACGTATAGCGGGATATCTAGACAAAGTCTTAGTAATCGCAATTATTTAGGCGTTGCCACATTTTGTTTGTCTGGACTTACGGCAGTAACAGCAAAGGTTGCTCAGGAAACAACAACGGCATTATTTACGCTTGGAACTATTGCACCATCTTTACAGGATGTAGCAGCAATTATTGGTGGAGCTGGGACGATAGCTTTTGCTACTGCTGCTGTTTTACAACATTGTAAATCAAAAAAATATAAACTATTGGCTCAACCTGATTTTAAAGAGAATGAAGCAGTTTATTTAGCTGAAGAAAATGATAATGAAAATAATATTGTCTATAAAACTAATCATGGTTCATTAGCTAAGGAATCAAGTGAAGGTGATATGCAATCAAGAAGCGCTTTTTATAATCCGGAAGGCCATAATTTAGCAAGTGTTGCAAGACGTTATAAATATCCAGAAATTAAAAAGGCGGATGAATTTGAACAATTACTTACAGGTGGATATCAAAAACAGATAACACCACCGAAAACCACTAAATAGTGGTTTTTTCTAAGGGGTGATAATATGGGGGCCATTGAAATTTTTAAAAGAAATTTAGATCATAATAGAAATATGGAACGTAATAAATATGCTAAAGAACGTCATGAAGGTTTTATTAGGCAATATGGTTTTAATCCAAGTGATATTGATTTAAAAATGATTTTCGGTGTTCCTCATCAGATTGCCTATGTTAAGACTAGTTCAAGTCTAAAGTCATTTGCCGATTTTATTACTGGTAAATATACCTTTTTAGATCCTAGTATAGTTTTTTATAAATATTTAGTTGGAGACGAAATAACCTATATTTCAGCGATAGAATTATTTAGTATTCATAATATTAATTTGCCACTTATTCCATTTAAAATAGAGTTCGCGGATGAATTTTTTAGTGGAATTAGGCGTAGATTGGATTATGCTTTATCATATAATGGAAAACCACTTGAAGATGCTTTAGTTGCTACTAAAAAACCAGATATTCCAGTTGTATATGAACCCAGTGAATATTCAATTTATGAACAAGAGTATGGAGTAGAATTAGAAAAATTAAATCAAGCTTTCGACGATGCTAGAAAAGTGCCAGCGAAATTAAAACCAGAACAAGTTACAGAATTTCGATTAACTACTTTAGAACCACATCCCAAAGTAAAAATTAACCACATTTAACGTGGTTTTTTGTTGCTTAAAACTAATAAATAGTGTAAAATGAATATTGTAGATAATAGGTGATTATATGGGACTATTTGATAAATTCAAAAACATCTTTAAAAAAGAAGAGCAAGAAGAAGTTGAATTATATGATAAGGGACTTGAGAAAACTAGAAATAGCTTTTTAAATTCTTTAGTTAGTTTAAATAAAAGACATAGTAAAATCGATGAAGAATATTTTGAAGAATTAGAAGAAATTTTAATTATGGCGGATATTGGAGTTAATACCGTAATGGATATTACCAACCGTTTAAAATCAAGAGTCAAAAAAGAAAATATAAGCAATGCCGACGAGTTAAAAGAAATAATTGTCGATGAAATGTTTATTATATACGTTAATAATGATATTATTGTTAACAAAATAAACTATAGTGATTCTGGACCTACTGTAATCTTATTTGTTGGCGTTAACGGTGCTGGTAAAACTACAACTATTGGTAAAATAGCACACAAACTAGAAACTGAAGGCAAAAAAGTTTTAATGGTAGCTGGAGATACTTTTAGAGCAGGCGCAACTGAACAATTAGAAGAGTGGTCAAAAAGTATTGGAACGGATATTGTTTCCAAAGCTAATGCTGATCCAGTTAGTGTTATGTATGACGGAGTTCAAAAAGGTATTGATGAGAACTACGATGTTGTATTAATTGATACAGCTGGAAGACTTCAAAAT
>CAZIDO010000095.1:0-4015 GCA_964538005.1 uncultured Muribaculaceae bacterium | reverse complement strand
ATCTGTATTACCATAGATTGGTAACTTTACACAAAGTTTTTTACACTCTCAAAAAGGCCTAATCATTTAGGCTGTTTACTTTGGTTAAATATTCAATATCAATTTTTAGATATTTAACAACTTCATTCATTGGTAATTTACCTTTAGGAAGTAGATATCCTTGTTCTTCTAATTCATCTTTTATTTTCTTTTTTAATTTACATACATTATTAACACCTAATTGAGATAGTAATTGTAAATCTTCTGTGGTACACCATTGCTTAGATATTATTTCTAAAGTTTCTTTAGCATTCATTATTATTTTCCTTCTTTCTTACTTGAATTATCCGTTATTGATTCCATAATTTTTAGGTTGTAAAAAGGTTGCATAATTTTAAATTTAATAAAAAATTTTCAATATATTGAAAAAATTAATTATTATGTTATAATATATAGCACAGGAGATAAAATATGGAAATAAATAAAGCAAAAAGCGTTGTAGATTATTATGTGCTTTGTAACAAATTAAAGCATGTTATTAGAACAGGCTGGAAACAATGGCACGTTGAAAGTGATAGAATAGAAAGTGTTGCAGAACATGTTTATGGTGTGCAGTCATTAGCTATTGCAATGTGGTCCCAATACCAATATGATATTAATTTTAATAAAGTAATATTTATGTTGGCGGTTCATGAACTAGAAGAAACCATTATTGGAGATTTAACGCAGTGGGATATTACAGCGACTGATAAAATAAGTGAAGGACATAATGCTGTTCATTTAATTTTAAAAGATATAATAAATAGTGAACAAATTGAACAATTAATTCATGAATTTGATGCAAGAGAAACACCAGAAGCCTTATTTGCATATTATTGTGATAAATTAGAATGTGATATTCAAAGCAAATTATATGACGAAGAGGGTTGTGTTGATTTAACAAAGCAAGAAGGTAATCATACTGCTAGCGATGATACTGTTGAACAACTTTTAAATGATGGAAAATCATGGTCAGATATGTGGATGGAATTTGGACGAATTAAGTATAATTATGATGATAATTTTACAGAAGTTTCTGAATATGCCCAAAATAATTCAATTAGTTTAAAAAAATCAAGTAATAAAAACGGATAAATTTAATTTGACCGTTTTTTTATAAAAAATATCTATGGTATAATTAATTAAAGTAGGAGAGTGATTTATGATAATTACAATGATAGAAGAGGGAAGTAGGTTTGGGGGAAGAGTAGGGGCTATCATTTATAATGAAGATAGAAGCAAAGTTCTCTTAGAAAATCAAAAAGGAAAAATGTATATGTTTCCTGGAGGCAGAATAGATGTTCATGAAGATAGTACGACAGCCATTGCAAGAGAATTGGAAGAAGAATTATCTTTAAAAATGAATTTAAAATTAAAATATATTGTAGAAATGTTTTTACAGTCACCAACCACTAAATATCATGAAATTGGATTTTATTATTTAGGTCAAATAAAAGAACCCGAAGTTAATAATAATTTTAAATCATTAGATGGTGATGGGATTTTTGAATGGATACCAATTAATGAATTAAATAATTATAATGTATTAGCGAAGCCAATTAAAAATAAAATAATTCAAGAAGATATTACCAATAATGATATTGAACATTTAATATATAAAGAATATTAATTTTTAAATATATAGCATAAAAGAAAAATTAACAATAAGGAGTTACATATGGAGTTAATACAAGCTAAAACAATAATGACAAAAGTAAAATATGGTGATAGTTGGTATGGGATAGACTATAATATGAATTTGTATCGTGGCTGCTCTCATGGCTGTATTTATTGTGATAGTAGAAGTGACTGCTATCATATTGATAACTTTGATGTGGTTAAAGGTAAAGAAAACGCTTTACTAATTTTAGAAAAAGAATTAAGCAAAAAGAAAGAAAAAGGCGTAATAGGAATTGGGGCTATGTCAGATACATATAACCCTGAAGAAATAAAACATAAAATAACAAGACAAGCCTTACAACTAATAGCTAAATATAATTATGGTGTATCGATTGACACTAAAAGTAACTTAATATTAAGAGATATAGATATTTTAAAAGAAATAAACAAAAAGAATAACGTTATAATAAAAATGACTATAACAACGCCTAATGATGAACTTTCCAAAATAATAGAACCACACGTATGCAAATCATCAAAAAGATTTCAAGCAATAAAAGAATTAAGTGAAAACGGAATATTTGTTGGTATAATGATTAATCCTGTATTACCTTTTATAACAGATAAAGAAGAAGATATAAAACAATTAGTCCTTTTAGCGCACCAAAATGGGGCCAAATTCATCCAGACTTATATGGGAATGACCTTAAGAGATAGTCAAAGAGAACACTATTACCAAATGTTAGATAAACACTTTCCAAATTTAAAAGAAAAATATATCAAAACATATGGTAACAAATATAACTGTACAGCTCCAAATGCTCAAAAACTATATAAAGTTTTTACTGAAGAGTGCAATAAATATGGAATTTTATATAATATGAAAGATATTATTAAAGCTTATAAAAAAGAAATAAAAGAAAATAAACAAATATCATTATTTGAACAATAAACCAAAGAGACAATAAGTCTCTTTTTGTATTAATTAGGACATTTCATTAAAGTATGTTATACTGAAACAGTTACACAAAAGGAGAAAAGTTATATGAAATTTAAAGAATTACAACTATCAGATTCAATATTAAAAGAAATCGATAGTATGGGATATATAGAAACAACCCCAATTCAGGAATTAGCAATTCCTAAAATACTAGGAAAAAGTGATGTTATTGGTTTAGCCCAAACAGGAACTGGTAAAACAGCCGCGTTTTCACTACCAATTATTGATACCTTAATTAAAGAGTATCAGCCAGATAGAAAAATTAAAGCGCTAATTTTAAGTCCAACCAGAGAACTAGCAATTCAAATAAGAGATAATATATTAAATTATGCCAAAGGAACAAATTTTAAATGTAGTGTTATTTTAGGTGGAGTAAACCAAAACTCTCAAAAAGAAGTGCTTAAAAAAGGTATTGATATTTTAGTTGCTACGCCAGGTAGACTAGTTGATTTAATAAATCAAAGAAAAGCCGACATGAGTAATGTTAATTTTTTAGTACTAGATGAAGCCGATACAATGTTAGATATGGGATTTATAAAAGACATAAAACACATTATTAGTAAAACCCCAACCACCAGACAAACTTTATTGTTTTCAGCTACAATGCCAGCAGAAGTAAAAAAACTATGTGGTGAGTTTATGATAAGTCCAATTACAGTCAAAGTAAATAGTAAAGAAGTAACCGCAGATAAAATAGACCAAGAACTATACTATGTTGATAAAAAAAATAAAACTAATTTATTATTAGATTTAATTTCATTAAAAGCCAAACCAACTACTTTAATATTTACAAGAACCAAACATGGCGCTAATAAGCTAGCTGAGGAATTAGCGGAATTTAATATTATGACAAGCGTAATTCACGGAAATAAAACTCAATCAAATAGAGTAAAAGCTTTAAAAGATTTTAAAGAAGGCAAAACCAAAATTATGATAGCAACCGATATAGCGGCACGCGGAATTGATATTAGTGATTTAGAACTTGTAATAAATTACGACATGCCAGAAAAACCAGAATTATATATTCATAGAATTGGAAGAACTGCCAGAGCAGGTAGGGAAGGTAAAGCCATTTCTCTATGTACAAGTGCTGAATTAAAAGAAATAAATGCGATAGAAAAACTTATAAGATTTACAATACCAGAAGTTCATCATAAGTATCCAATGGTATTAAAAGAAGTTAAACCGGCTCAAAAGAGTAGAGGAACTAACAATTTTAAAAATAAAGAAAATTCTTCAAAGAAGAGTACCAATGATAATAAAAAAACTAATAATAAAAATAAATCATTTAAAAAATATGATTCAAAAACATATAAAGGTAAAAAAAATAATAAACAGAAAAACTTTAGTAAAAAATAAGAAAATTTTAAATTTTCT
>CAZIDO010000094.1:0-4050 GCA_964538005.1 uncultured Muribaculaceae bacterium | reverse complement strand
CTTCAGGGGGTTTTGGTTGAGAACTCACATAAGATCGTAAGTCCTCAGCATAGATATTGGGTATCTATGCTATTACAAGTATAAATTAATTATTTCTAAAAGTCAATAAATTATTATTAGCAATTTGCCATTTTAATCTAGGTTACTAGAATTCTCTACAATTTGGCGAATATGCAAATTACTGTCATTGACATAATCTTGACTTTTTAAAAATCTGCTACTATCTTCTTTTACAGTTAGTAATAATTGATAGTCTTTTTTAATATCAGCAAGTTTAAAACTCATGTCTCCACTTTGTCTTGAACCAAATAAATCACCACTACCTCTTAATAAAAAATCTTCTTCACTTACTTTAAATCCATCATTAGTTTCCGTTAAAACTTTTAACCTTTTAGTTTCCTTATCACTAATTAAAATACAATATGATTCAAGTTCATTACGACCTACTCGTCCTCTCAATTGATGTAAGGCTGATAAACCAAAACGATAACTATCAAATATCACCATCATCGTCGCATTAGCAACATCTACTCCTACTTCAATTACGGTCGTACTTATTAAAATTTGGATTTCATTATTTTTAAATTTCTCCATGACTTCGTCTTTTTCTTTACTAGACATTTTACCATGTAAAACACCTACTGTATAAACTTTGCCAAAAGCCTTATTCATTTTTTCCTCTAATTCATAAACGTTTTCTAAATCGATTTTTTCACTTTCTTCTACTAAAGGCGCAATAACATATATTTGATGATTATTTTTTAATTCCTCTAACATCGAATATAAAATATCTTTAATATCTTTATTGCTTTTTAAAATAGTTTTAACTGGTTTTCTTCCACTTGGCATTGTCTTAATACTTGATATTTCCATATCTCCATATAAAGTTAAAGCATAAGTTCTCGGAATTGGTGTAGCACTCATATATAAAATATCTGGAGTAAGACCTTTATTTTTTAAATTGCCACGTTGATTAACTCCAAAACGATGTTGTTCATCAGTAATAACTAAACCTAAATTTTTATAGTCAACCCCATCACTAATTAAAGCGTGAGTCCCAATGATAATATTGATATTCCCCTCTTTTAATTGTCCTAATAAATCTCTTTTTTCTTTGGCTTTTAATTTACCTGTTAAAAGAGCGATATTAAGATCCGGAAATAGCTTGACCATATTGTTATAGTGTTGGGTTGCTAAAATCTCTGTAGGCGCCATTAAAGCCCCTTGATACCCTCCTAAATAATTAATATATAAACTAATAAATGATACAATGGTTTTTCCACTACCTACATCACCTTGTAGTAATCTGTTCATTCTTTTCGGGCTTGTTAAATCATTATATATATCTTCAATACTTTTTAATTGGTCTTCAGTTAACGCATAAGGTAAATTATTAATTACTTTTGTTACTTCTTGATAAGGAACTTCCCTACTTAAACCAGTGGTCGCATCATTATTAAATTTTAAGTAATTCATTTTTAACATGAATAAAAATAATTCTTCATATTTTAGTTTTTTAACTGCATCGTCAGTATTATGTAAATTAAACGGATTATGAACTAAATATATAGCGCGCTCTTTATCCATAAAATGATATTTTTCATTTAAAGTACTTGGGATATAATCCAATACTTTAATATTACCAATTGCTGAATTAATTACTTTGTTTATTTTTTTACTATTTATTTTAAATGATGAATGGTAAATGGGTTCAATAATTGTTTTTGTTAATAAACCAAATTTAATGTCACTAGCAGTAATACTATTATGTTTTTGATCATATTTTCCAATTACGGTTAGTTCAGTTCCCGGATTAATATTGTTTTTTAAAAAACTTCGATTAAAAATAGTTACATTCATTAACTTGTTACCAATATTTAATCTAAATGACATCTTATTTAATTTTTTAGAAAAATGAAAAACGTTAGGTGTATTTTCACAAACACCATCAATAACTATTTTATCGCCATCAATTAAATTGCTGATATCTGTCTTCTCTATTACCTCATATCTAAATGGATAGTAAGTAATTAAATCATAAATATTATTAATACCCAAATTATTTAGGTCTTTAATTGTATTAATTCCTATTCCTTCTATTTCTTCTAGTTTTTGCATAAAATCACCCTTTTTTCATTTTTTTTATAAAAGTTATTGACATATTTAATTTTTGTGATAGAATATGTATCACCAGTTCAATTTATATTGGATTGGCGCTAGTGTAAACTAGCCAGCCCCTTTTTATTCTTTTATTTGGACAGTCCTTCAGGGGGAACTGTCCTTTTGTTTTATTATATCATAGTCCTTTATTATAAAGGGCTTTTTTATTTAAAGTAGGCAATTTATTGTCACCTTACCTAGTATCTAGTTATCTCTATTACATTATTTTTAAAATTTCTATTAAATTATTAGTCATATAAGAATATATTTAATTAAAGGGGGTAATTATGGATAAACAAGACCCAATGTTATATATTGATGCCATGAATGAAATTCAAAACACACGAAATGAATTGATTAATGTTAATCAAAGTAAACCCACTATTCTGCTTGGACCTAAAGGACCTAAAGGTTCAAGAGGTGCGCAGGGACCTAAAGGTAATCCAGGGCCAGTGGGACCACCTATTGCTACTTATTTCTTAGTTAATAAAATTAATAATTTAAATGGCAATGGTTTGATTAGGTTTAATAAGGCTAAAACTTTTATGAACTCTGAAGCGATTAAAAACGATAATGAGTTATTGATTGTGGAAAATGGTTTATATGAAATAATTATTGCAGCATATAGTGATGATAAGGAATCTAAATTAACCTTTGAGCTTAATGGTACTGAGTTAAATAGTCATGGTCATTTTTTTCATACTAATCTTATTTATTTAATGGCTGATGAAAAAATAAATATTAAATATGATTTAACTGCACCATGTAATATTTTTATTATTATTAAAAAATATAGTATATAAAATATTATTGTCCTATTACAAAGAATATGGTATATTATAAATATGAGGAAAGCTTATTTACGAGTCACCTCTGTTGGGTACCTAGCTTATGCTAGGTTTTTTTGATATATTTTCTAACTTTTTAATTCTAGTATCACTAGTTAATAAACTCATCTGATTAATCGCTATTTGATTCAATTTAATTAATCTTTCTTTTTGTGGTATACATTCATTTATATAAGTTGAATTTAAATTTTCTAAATTTACTAGACATACTAATTCTGCAACGTTTGCATAATCTCTTATATTCCCTTCTTTGTATCTGTTTTTTGTTCGCCATTCTTTAGCTGTCATTCCAAATAATGCAACATTTATTATATCTGCTTCATCGGCGTAAATAATATTCATTTGTTTTTTTGTAACGGCTTCTGGAATCAAATTATTTTTAATAGCATCCGTATGAATATTATAATTTATTTTTGATAAAAGTCTTTTTAAATCCCAACCACCTTGTTTTTGTTCCAATTTTTTTAGTCTTTCAAATTCTGTCATAACATATAACCTAAATTCAGGGCTCATCCAACTGGCAAATTCTAAAGCTATATCAACATGAGCAAAAGTACCACCATACCTACCAGATTTTGATATAATGCCAATTGCATTGGTCGATACTATCCATCTTTGTGGAGGTAGCATAAACGTATTACCACCAGATTGATTTTTAAACCTATCGAATTCGGTAGGTTTAAAATTGGGATTGTTTATTTTTTCCCATAATCCCAAAAATTCAATTGTGCTTTTATTTCTCATTCATTGATTTATTATTAAAAATGTATCTTGCCTATTTTTATATCGTGCTAAATCGGTTAATGAAATATAATTTTCATTATCAATTGTTTTAGTATTTATTTCATACTCTAGTACTTTCAATTTTGTCATTTGTTTTCTCCTTTGCTAATTATTGATATTTTGGTATCTAACAATATCCTCCCTCATAGGAATTATACGAGGTTTATTGCTGATTTCCTTCTTTTTTCTAGAGAAATATAAAAAAGATGATATTATTTATCATCTTTGGTTAAACTTTGATAGTATTCAAATCTTTTTA
>CAZIDO010000093.1:0-4074 GCA_964538005.1 uncultured Muribaculaceae bacterium | reverse complement strand
TTTTAGGAGGAGAGAATATGAATAATTTGCGTGTGGTAATAGATGCTGGTCATGGTGGGACTGATGCAGGGGCAGTTAGTGGCAATGTTAAAGAGAAGGATTTAAATTTACAAATTGCTAAGTATATGGAAGAACAATTTAGACAAAGGGGAGTACCTGTTACTTTAATTAGAAGTACAGATGAAACTATTTCTCCAACTGATCGAACAAATCGTATAAAAGCGGCGTATGGTAATGATCCTAATGTGGTGGTAATTTCTAATCATATAAACGCGGCTGGCTCAGGAATTCAAGGTGCTGAGGGAGCTGAAGTAATTTATGCTCTAAGAAATAATAGTAAATTAGCGGACAATATTTTAAGAGCACTTGGTAATGCTGGTCAAAAAACAAGAAGTACATTTCAACGTCGCTTACCTAGTGATACCTCAAAGGATTATTATTTCATTCATCGTGATACTGGAGTTACTCAACCAGTAATCGTTGAATATGGTTTTATTGATAATCCAACTGATTTATCTCGTATTCAAAATAATTATAAAAAATATGTTGAAGCAGTTGTCGACGCCGTAATTGCAACAGCTAGTGGTTCAACTATTCCATCAGTTCCTAATGCGGGAACATATATTGTAAAATCGGGAGATAGCTTATGGAGTATTGCCAATAAATATAATACAACAGTTAATGAATTAAAACGTTTAAATGGCTTAACTAATGATAACTTATCATTAGGTCAAATATTGACTGTTCCAACTGGTTCAAGTGGAGGAACTAGTGGAAGTACTGGAGGAACTAGCGATACATATACTGTAAAATCAGGAGACAGTCTATGGAGTATTGCCAATAAATATAATACAACAGTAAGTACTTTAAAAGCTTTAAATAATTTAAAAAGTGATAGTCTATCAATTGGTCAAATTTTGAATGTTCCGGGTAGTACGGGAGGAACATCCGGTGGGTCCATTGGAACAACAGGAAATACATATACTGTAAGATCAGGAGACAGTTTATGGAGTATTGCCAATAAATATAATACAACAGTAAGTACTTTAAAATCATTAAATAATTTAAAAAGTGATACCTTATCAATTGGTCAAGTATTAAAAGTACCGACTAGTGGATCAACGGGAACCGGAAATACATATACCGTAAAATCAGGAGACAGTTTATGGAGCATTGCCAATAAATATAATACAACTGTCGATAAATTAAAAAGCTTAAACGGTTTAACCAGTAATAGCTTAACAATTGGTCAAAATTTAAGATTACCGTAAAAAAGACATTAATTGTCTTTTTTAATATTTCTAACTAAATCAAAGGAATAACCTTTACTTTTCATTTGTTTAATAAAATCGTCTAGTGCTTCCCAGTTGCCCTTGTTTTTTGGATGTAATAAATATATCGCACCATTATGATATCTTTTTAGCATAGCATCTAAAGCAAATTCTTTTGGAGTGTCGCCTTTCCAATCTAAGTAATCCGCACTATAGAAAAATGATTTGTATCCTAAATCTTTTAAAATTTGTAAATCACGATAACTCCATTCACCACGTGGTTCACGGTAGACTTTATCAATTTGTTTACCAGTAACTTGATAATAAAAATCTTCTAAATTTTTAATTTCTGTAATAAAAGTATCAAAATTTTTCTTATTAGCTAAACTAGGCATACTATAATGATTATCAGTATGATTGCCAATCGAATGACCGGCGTTAACCATTTCATTAATTAAATCTTTATGGTCTAAAATGTATTGGCCGCAAAGGAAGAAAGTAGCTTTAACTTCATTTTTATTTAAGACATCAACAATTTCTTTTAAATAGGTATCATTGCTTCCTTCATCAAAAGTTAAATATAAAACTTTTTCATCAGGCCCCATAAAGTAAGCATCATACTTTTTAAGTTCCTTTATATCCGCGCCCCCTAATGGTCTTTTATTATCTTTTTTATTATCGCTCCACCAACCACGTTTAGTACTGTCCAATTTGTCATAACCCTTTTTATAAAATGGTTTATCAACAATTTTGACAAAACGATGGGCTTCAGCTTTTATACCATTTTTATTTTTTACTTGATATAAAATTTCGTAGGTACCAGCTTTATTAAAATCTATACCACTAGTTATTTTTACATTTTTAGTTAATAATCCATCTTTAGGATCTTTAGCAGTATATCCGGGTTCAACATACTTTTCACCAATCGTTAAAGTAACTATTTTATTACCAGCCAAAGTTATTTTAGGCATTGAATTTACTTTAGGCTTAGATAAACTACTGACAAAAATAGTTAATCCGATTAAACAAACAATTAATAAAACTAAAACTAACAATTTTCTTTTACTCATTCTACCACCTATTTAAATATACTTAATTGGTTGACTAATTATGTAAAGTAATAACTAATAGAATTGTGGTTATTAATGAAATACTATATAATTATTTTAGGAGATGAATAAAATGGAGCTTACAAAAAAAATAAACAGCGATATATTTCGTGAATATGATTTAAGAGGAATTGCCAATGTAGATTTAACTGATGATGTGGCTTATACCATTGGTAGAAGTTATGGTAGTTACGTTAAAAAAGATGGTAATTTCAAAGTGGTTATTGGTTATGATAATCGTACTACTTCACCAAGACTTGCTGAATCTTTAATTAAAGGAATTACCGAATCAGGAGTTTCAGTTGTTGATTTAGGTTTAGTAACAACCCCAATGTTTTACTACGCTAAAATATACTACAATATTCCAACTGGAATTATGATTACTGCTAGTCATAATCCTAAAGAGTATAATGGCTTTAAAATGTCATTCTCAAGTATTGGCAATGCATATGGACCATTGATTCAGGAATTTCAAGATTTCACATATAATGGTGATTTTGAAACAGATGAATTAGGGCAGATAGTACCTGCGGATATTAAGTCTGCTTATTTAGCAAACCTTAAAAAAAGTATTAAACTAGGTGATCGTCAAGTAAAAGTAGTTGTCGATTGTGGTAATGGAACTGGTAGTATTATTATCCGTGAAGCTTTAGATTTATTTAATATTAAATATGATACTATTTACTGTAATAGTGACCCAGAGTTTCCAAATCATGTTCCAGATCCAGCGGTTGGATCTAATATGATTGATTTAGGTCAAAAGGTAAAAGAATTGGGCTACGACTTTGGAATTGGTATTGATGGAGATACTGATAGAGTAGGCATAGTTGATGAAAATGGAGAGTTTATAACTGCTGATTTAGTAATGTTAATTATTTACCGTAGTATTGTAAATACCATGCATAATAAAAAAGCATTATTTGACGTAAAATGTTCAAGAACTTTAATTGATGGGCTTAAAATGTTAGATATTAAACCAATTATGAATAGAACAGGAAATTCATATTGTAATTTGAAAATGCAAGGTGAGTTAGATAATCCATTTGATGATTTTGATTTTGGTGGTGAATATTCAGGGCATTTATTTTTTAGAGATCGTTATCAAGGATTTGACGATGGCATTTATGGAGCTTTAAGAATCATCGAAATTTTATCAAATAGTGATGGGAAATTCAGTAGTTTACTTCAAGGAGTTAATGAGTACTATTCAACTGAGGAAATCAAAATACCAGTAACCGAAGATAATAAATTTGATATTGTAGAAGGCGTTAAAAGTTATGTAATTAGTAAAAATTATGATTTTGAAGACATGGATGGAATTAGAGTAGAATTTATTGATGGTTGGGCTTTAATTAGGGCTAGTAACACTGGGCCTAATTTAACTGTTAGATTCGAGGCTAAAAAAGAAAAAAGGCTTGAGGAAATAAAAGTAGAATTTATGGATATTATTGAAAAAGAAATAAAACTGCATAGTTAAAATGCAGTTTATTTTTATAGTAATTGATATTACTTTATTAAAAAATTGATTGACTTTTATTTCTAATTTACATATAATTAAATATGTAAAACCTGCCGCAATAGTATAATGGTATTACGAGGCCATGGTAAGGCTTTAATCGGTGTTCAATTCACCGTTGCGGCACCATAGGGAAATTAGTCGAACTAATCCGACTTTACATGAAAGATTAATCTCA
>CAZIDO010000092.1:0-4181 GCA_964538005.1 uncultured Muribaculaceae bacterium | reverse complement strand
TTATTTTTTTATGGTTTTTTATTAAATAAATAATTCTAGCACTAATAAGAATGACCATACTAATTAAAATAGTTGGCCATGTCTCCTCAAATATATTTATAACTGTATTTCTAATAACCATATTATCACTCAATTCCTTGATATGCCGTTATGTCCTCATAAACCGCAAAAAACATTTCTACTTCTATTGTACTATCTTTGACAGTACTTTTCAAATATTTTTGTCTAATTATGTATTCATTATCACTTAAATCCTTTTTTATTTTAGTTTCTGAAAGTTCTTCGGCTTTTATTAAGGCTTCATCAAAGGTTAAAATTTCGTTTTTAACTTGGGTTTCTTTTTGATTTTGTTTTACCAATTTAATTGGTAATAGTGGATGAGAGATTATTTTTTCTTCTTTTATTTTTTTGTTTTTAAATTTATTGAAAGTAAATTCAAAATCTTTATTTAAAACCTTTACAGTGTATACTTGTTTACTTTTACCAGTTTCAGTTTCTTCATGATAAACAAATGGATATTCTGTTTTAATAACATACCAAACTTCTCCAAATATTTTACCTTCAGCTTTTACTTTCCCCATGGACTTTTCATTAAGCATAATTTCGCCATTAATAACAATGTCCCCTTGTTTAACATAATCATCAGTATTTCTTAAAATATCTCCTTTATCTGCTACAACTTTTTTAATCACTGCATCTTTAGCCGCGATTATATGACGAGGTTTATTATCATCATTGTTTCTGACAATTTCTCTTTCTTCTACTCTTACTAAATATTTTGTTCCTTTGGTTTCTATTTCCAACCATTCTATTTCATTGGGATGGTCATTTAATATTTTTTCTTTTATTTTTTCTAATTCTTTAAAACTTTTTTTCAAAGTATATTTTTTTATTCCATTATTTTTTAATTCTTCTTGAAGTAAATTTCTAACTTCTTTATTAGAATGAACTACTTCTATATCAAAGATAGTATTGGTAAGCAATAAAAATAAGATATATCCCACTAATAGGATTACAATAAAATGGGTATTTAGTTTAAATAATTTTTTTATTTTTATATATCCATATGTATTTTCTTCTAAAATTTCGTAAATGCTTTTTACTTTTAAAATATCTTTATAATCTTCCTTATATATTAATAACTGTACTTCATCTTTACTTATATATTTTAAAGATAATATATTGATTTTTCTCGTGGTTAGTTTTTTGATGAAACGATTAATATTTTTGCCTTCAACTTTTAAGGCAATTTTACTTCTAAACTTTTCTATCATTTAAATTCGATACTCTTTATTATTCCAGACACCAATATTTCATCATTTAATAGTTTAGCTATTATTAAGTTTTCACCTTTAATTATGACTAAACCTTTATCATATCTAACCATTACTTTTGAATCATCAAAGTGATCAATACACTCGTAGTTTACTATATCTACTTTACCTGTGATATAGTTGACGCGAAAATCGCTTTCCATTATGTAGTTTCTTAAATCTCTAAGCATTGTATCACCTAAATAATTTTATGGCATATACAGTCACTTTATGTAGAAAAAAACCTCACTTTTATGTGAGATTTTCTTTATAGGGCTTGTCATATATATAATAGTTGACCATATTATCACCATATATATAATATCAAGGTTTATTTAAAAATTTTGTCAAATGAAATTTTAGCAGTCAGAAGTTCCAAAATTATTACTTTTAATATGCGTACCACAATCTTTAACATTGCCTGCATAATCTGTAACTTGAAATTGATAAGCAATTTTAGAATAACCGACATTAATACCGCCTGCTACTGTACCTGATGTTTTACCAACTGCATTGTTATACTGGGCATTACTCCAACCTAATCCTTTTAAATAATTACGTGCAGCATCATCAGCCATATTGCAAGTGTTTGAACCCCAATGTGATGTTGAAGCAGGGCTTCCCCATGCTTTCATATAACATTTTCGTTGTTTAGCACTTTTAACTCCGCTATGAGCATCATAGACACGATTCCAATATGTTGCTCCGCAAGTTCTTCCGGAAAAGTAACTACCTCCGCCACCATACATACCACAGTTGGAAGAATTATCACATGTACCCTCTCCACAATATGGCGGGGTTTTATCAACATATACATTTGCTGTTTTGCTACATACTGCTGAGTTACCTGCATTGTCTCTTATCGTGTATGATAATGCAGCTGTTTTAGTGGTTCCTGTATATGTCCATGAATTAGTTTGATAACTAGGATTTATTCCACTATGAGCATCGCTTCCTTTTACCGTAATGGCTCTATTTGAATTGGTCCATGATGTTGATTCTCCTGACCAACTACAGCTAGGCGCTATTTTATCAACATATACATTCGCTGTTTTGCTACATAATGCTGTGTTACCTGCATTGTCTCTTATTGTGTATGATAATGCAGCTGTTTTAGTGGTTCCTGTATATGTCCACGAGTTAGTTTGATAACTAGGATTTATTCCACTATGAGCATCGCTTCCTTTTACCGTAATGGCTCTATTTGCATTGGTCCATGATGTTGATTCCCCTGACCAACTACAAGTTGGAAGTGCTGTGTCTTTTTTAAATGTGATACTACAATTATTAGCACCTGCGGCATTAGAAACATAGCCGTAATATGTAATACTGCCATCATTCGTATGGTTAACTGTAGAAAGACCATTGGCTGTCCCTGAGGTTGTAGATAAACCTTTAGCACTAATAGTTCCAGATGTGTTTAAGTTAACTGCTACATTGGATTTATACCAACTATTATCCCCCATCGTACCACTTAACCCGATTGAACAAGTTGGTTTTGCTAAATTCATAACGTCAACTGCTTTACTAGTAATATTTCCAGCCAAATCTTTAGCATAAATATAATATTTTCCTGTATCATAAGTAAAGCTTTGAGTAAATGACGCTCCACTAAGCTTATTCCAAGTGGTTGGCATAACATTAGAGGTAGTAATAGCAAAGTCACTTAATCCACTACCTTTATCCTCAAGTTTTAAAGTTAATTGATTAGCAGTCGAAACGATAGTTGTAGTTGTTATTATAGGCGCCTTTTTATCAATATAAGCATAATAATCGTCTTCAGCAGTCATCAATTGTTTTTCGGCTGAAAAAATAACATTATAATAATTACTGTTGGTTTCAACTCCATTATCTACCGTAAGTTTATATGTACGTTTAGTTTCATTGTCGATGGTCTTGCCGTTTTTAGTCCATTGATATTCTCCATCATAATCAGTAACTGAAATAAGATTTAAATCCTTATTAGTCCATGTTTGAGATTTAACTTCTTTATTATCAGTATCTTTTGCAATTATTGATAACTTATTATTAATAATACACTCCCCATTATAAACATAGTCATAAACTTTTTTTGGAGAAGTTTCTAAAGTGTTGTTCCTCACTTCAACACAGGCCTCAGTTAAGTCCCGACCACTTGAAGGAATTTTAATATTTTTTTCAATATATCCGCCACTTTGCAAATCTGAGCTTAACCAAATATTTCTTTTTTTACCTTTTTCTTTAGGAAGTTTATCTTTATTATCTACACCCCAATGTTTTGCTGATAAAACAATATTATTAATAGTTACTAAGTCTGCTTGTTCTTTTCCCTTTTTAATTGTTTTATTAATTAAAGGGGTTATTATGATTAATAAAATTCCTAATAAAGCAATAACGCCTATTAACTCTATTAAAGTGAATGCCTGTTTATTTTTTACCATTATTCTTTCCCCCATTTAAATTTATAAATAACTTTATCGGGTTTAGCTTTACTTGCTATTTCTTCCTGGTATGTTAATTGCATCTGCTGATCCCTGGTTAATGATGCGTTGATATCAATATTAAAAGAAGTTACTTTATTAAAAGAATGATCATAAATCTTTATATTTACAGAATCTAATTTTATTGTATCTTTAGTATTAATTAAAGTTGCTTCAAAAGTAAAAATACCTTTTTTATTACTTGTTTTTACTTTTTCTAATTTTAGATTTTTTGGAATTACTGATTGTTCAACTATATTTTCTTTAGTCTCTACTTTTTCATTATCGGTAAGATAAATAATTCCTATTATCACAGCAGCTACTAAAAATAAAACTAAAAAAAATTTAAAACCATTACTCATATTAAAAAACCTCCCAATACTTTTATTTACATTATACCCCCCCCCCC
>CAZIDO010000091.1:2297-4372 GCA_964538005.1 uncultured Muribaculaceae bacterium | reverse complement strand
AAGCCTTGTTTTACAAGGCTTTAATTATACTAGCACTCAGTTAGTCCTTAAGAATTCCTTGCGTGATTTTACAGGATATATAATATTTTTATGTGTTTCTTAATTGATTTAAGACGGCTAATGCCTTCTCTTCATCACTTGGTAACATATGCGAATAAGTATTGAGTGTCATTTCAATATTTGAGTGTCCTAAACGTTCTGAAATCTCGGTTATAGGAACACCCATTGAAAGTAATAAGGATGCATGACTATGTCGAAAGTCGTGTATTCTTATTTTTTTGACTCCGGCTAGATTACAGTAGTAATCTTTTTTTCTTGTTACAGTTGTTGTAGATAATGGAGTTAATCCTCCAAATATATACCAACTACCATCAAAGTCAATATATTTTTCACACTCTTTTTTATAATTTTTAAGACTTTCTGTCAGTTTACTATCTAACCTGATAGTCCTATTTGACTTTAAAGTCTTTGGGGAATTAGAAACCTTTTTACCATTTTGAATTTCTCTTGTTAATGTTTTATTTATCATAATACTATTACCATTAAAATCATTCCAAGTTAGGCCCAAACACTCTCCTTGCCTTATTCCGGTAAGATATAAAATTTCAAAGAACAGTTTATACATGTCATCTTCAATTACATTAATAAATTGCTGAAACTCCTCATATGTCCAAAAATCAACCATTTTCGGTTGTTCGTACTTTCTTCTAAAATTTCCAACTAATGTAGCAACATTCGTTTTTAACCCATAAAATTTCATTGCGAAGTTTAGAATAGTCCTTATTGCTCCATGTAATGAAGTTTTATATTTATGAGTATAATCCTGGTTTTCAATATATGTTTGCCATCTTACATACAGTTGTGGTGTTATTTTAGATAATCTATAATTGCCAAAGTATGGCAATATATGATTTACTATTCTATTTTTGACTGATCGATAAGAATTGTATTTTAGTTTTAATTTAATATAAGCATCATAGTTTTCCCACAATTCATTAAAAGTTATATCATAAATTTTCTCGCCTTGATTTAACAAGAACATCCTTTCAGCATGAAGTGCCTCTCGTTTTGTTTCAAAACCACCTTTTTGGTATTGTTTCCTAATGCCATAAATATCTTCCGCATATGTACGATACTTCCATCGTTTAGTTTGTTTATCTTGATATACTGGCACTTTATTCTTCCCTTCCGCTATTAATATTGAATTGTTGCTCTTTTTGAGCCATCATAGTTATGTATTCAATATCTAACTCAAGGAATTCTACTACCATTTTGGTTGGAATTAAGATTTTCTTACCCCTTGGAATCCTTTTACCCTCATCTTTAATCTTCTCGATTATTTGATTTCGAATATTTGTTGCTGGTCCTCTACCACAGTTAGCAATTAACATTATGTCTTCAGTGCTAGACCATGCGGTAGAAATACATTTGAATAATTCGATACAGGTCAGTAAATGATTCACCTCCTCTTCTATATTTTGTCGGAAATAACCGACAATTGTATTTTAACACAACAAAAATAATTTTGTCAAGAAAAACCGACAAAATTATTGAAAAAAATTTATTTATATGATAAAATGTAGGTAGAAACCGACAAAAGGAGAAATTTATGGAAGAAAACAAAACAGAATTAACCAAGTATTTAGCAACTGCTAGAGAAACAAAAAAGTATTCACAACGCAAATTAGCTAGGGCTATTGGTGTCCACCACTCTACCTTAAATGAAATAGAAAAGGGAAATATTAAAAAGCCTGATGTGGAAATTTTAAGAAAAATAGCTGAAGAATTAGACATTAGCCTTGAAATACTTTTAAAGTTATCTGGTTATAATGAATTTGCTATTCAGTTTAGCCATAATACCTCTGATACTAAATCAACTAAAGACTTAAAAAATAAAATAAATGAATTGGAACAAGCTCAAATGGATCTATTAGCATTCGACGCTGATAAAAGGCAGTTAATGAGAAAAGAAATTACTAAAATAAATAATCTTAAAAAAGATATGGAAGTCGGTAATAAAATAAATAATGAAGATATTATTAAAATTTTAGATGAATTTATTAATAATACTAAAC
>CAZIDO010000091.1:0-2287 GCA_964538005.1 uncultured Muribaculaceae bacterium | reverse complement strand
GATTATGCAACACTTTATTACTAAAGGTGTTGTTTTTATTATATCCATATTATACTTTGAATTTAAAAGCTCACAAGCTTCGTTTGTTAAATCAGCTGTATCTCTTTCATTATAATACTCACCTTCTAAAATGGAATTTACTATTTGGAATAAGCTTTCACTACTATTTCCAAATATTTCATAATATTTAGCAATGCCAAAGGCCACTATCTCGCCATAAAATTGCTTTTTAAAGGCCTGTAGCTCACGATAATATAAGTTTGATAGTTCTACTGGCACATCCTCCATATAACCACCCATTTCTAGCTTAATAAATAAATTGTATGCGTTTTCCGCATAAATGTCAATATGCGTATATTGCATAAGTTACGATGTAACTGGTGATATAGTATGAAAAGATTAAAAGACTTAAGAGAAGATATGGATTTAACACAAAAGGAAATAGCTAATATGTTAAATTGTTCACAAACAACATATTCTCGCTATGAAACTGGCGATTTAAATGTACCTAATGAAGTATTAAAACAATTAGCTAAATTTTATAAAACAAGTGTAGATTATATACTTGGAATTACTAATGATAAAAAGCCATATAAAAGAAACCGATAACGAGTTTTTCATTATTTAACTTGTTTTTTTATATAAAATTTTAAAAATCATCTATATTTCTTGATTATTATAACAAAAATGTTATAATATTATTAATTTTTGAGGTGATAAAATGGTAGAAACAGAGAATATTTATGATTTCGAATCCCTATACAATAATTTAAAGAATTATTATAATAATAATGATTTTTCAAGTAATGATGGCGATAATAAAATGTGTTCAATATTATTTAAATTTAATAATATAATCGCGATTTATAAAAATGTAGACAATCAATATGTTAATAATACTAAATTTAATCAATTAAGTTCGTTTGTTCAAAGATTCATTGACTACGGTATAGGCGAATTTAATAATTTGAATTCTGCCATAGATAACATACTTAATGATTCATTTAAATATTTAGACTTTAATGTAATTTTGGGTAAAAGACAAGAAATTAGAACAAATATTTCATTATATAAAGCAGCAATCACAAAACAAAAAAATTTATTAAATAACAATATAGATGAAATAGATGCCTATGTTAAAGAAACTAGAGATGAAATAGAAAATGAAAAATCAGAACTTAATAGCAACATTACATCATTAAGTGAAGATTTAGAAAACATTAAATCTTCAATTACAAATATCAATGAAACAGTCGATAATCTTGTGACTGATGAAAAAAATAAATTCGAAAAAAATAATTTATTACACACTGAATTGTTTGAAGAAAAAATGGCAGAAATCGATAAAGAGAGCGAAGATAAATTTAATGACATTTCATCAGAATATAGAGAAAAGTTTGATGTGTTATTAGAAGAAATAAAACAGACAGATGAAAAAATCTCTGAATTGATAGGTATGGTTGGAGAAAAAAGTAAAATCGGTGAATACAAGGAAAATGCAGATAACGCACATAAAGAAAGAATGTTTTGGCAGGCTCTTACAGTAATGTTATTTGCTATTTCCCTTTTTCTAACAGTCTATTTCACCATCACTATAGATAATTACACCAAAATGACTTTCTTCAAATATTCAATAGCATTAATTATTCTTGGAGTTTCAACTTATACTGGTAAGCAAGCTGGTAATTCTAGAAGAGATGAAGTATATTACAGAAAACAGCAACTTGAATTAGCTTCTATTGACATCTATCTTGAGAGCATGAAAGTAGAAAATAGAGAAGAAATAAAAAAACAACTTGCAACAAAAATGTTTGGACAGGCTTACAAAACTTATTCAAATAAATATGATGATTCAAAAATCGATATTGATAAAGCAATAAAATTATTGAAAGAACCACAAAATAAAAATTAATAAAAATGATAACGTTAATATGTTACCAATTTCTAAATGTATAATCGCCAAAATAAAAAAGACAATAACCAATAATAGTTATTGTCTTTTAGTTTAGAAAATCATCATCTAAAAAATTGTCTATCGTTACATCCGAATTAGCAGAATAATCATCCTTATTTTCTATACAAGCGACACTGATTTCACTAGTAAGTGATTCTTGAATCAATTCTAATTTGGAGGCGAACTTATGACACTAATTGGGAAAGTGATTGCAACTGAAAAATACCCCACGACTATTGATGAATTCTGTTTTTGGACGGATACGAAGCTGATTTTAAATCCGTTTGATGTTGTTAAAGTCTCTCACGAGGCGGACTCTTTTACATATGGCGT
>CAZIDO010000090.1:0-4383 GCA_964538005.1 uncultured Muribaculaceae bacterium | reverse complement strand
CTAGTTTATCTTCGTTATTATAACTCTTTAAATATAAGTCAAACTAGTTTATATCGTTAATTTTTTATTCGATGACGGGTATAAGAATCGTAGTTTATTAAAAAAAACAAACAATATATAGCATTCGTGATGTTTTTATTATATAATTTAATTAGGGTGATAATATGTTCGCACAAGTATTAGTCGAAATAAAAGCAAAATCAATTGATAAAACCTTTACATATAGGATTCCAAACGATATGAAAGTAGCAGTTGGAATGCGCGTTTTAGTCCCTTTTGGTAAAAGAAATATCGAAGGGTTTGTTTTAGAAACAAATAATAATCAGAATCATGAATATGAAGTTAAAGAAATAACTCAAGTAGTGGATGATCACCCAGTTATTAACGAAGAAATGCTCAAATTAGGGGAGTATATTAGTAAAAAAACTTTATCACCATTAATAAGTGCTTATCAAACAATGCTACCTAGTGCTCTAAAGGCCAAACAAAATTTAACAGTTAATAAAAAATATGTAAGCTATTTAATAATTACGGATAAAAAAAATGATTTAAAGACAGAAAAGCAAAAACAAATATATGATTTTATTAAAAATAGTAAAAAGGCATTAAAAAAAGAAGTTGTCCGCATGTCTGCATATACAGTTAAATCTTTACTAGAAAAAGGCTATATCAAAGAAATAAAGGAAGAGGTATATCGTTTAGATAATGATACGGAAATAGATAAATTAAATCACCAATTAACTGTTGAACAAAAAACAGTTTTAAGTCAAATAAAATTAAATGATTTTCAACCATATTTACTTCATGGAGTAACGGGGAGCGGAAAAACCTTAGTATATATAAAATTAATCGAAGAAATTTTAAAGCAGCAAAAACAAGCTATTCTTTTAGTTCCAGAAATTAGCTTAACACCTCAAGTAGTGGATATTTTCAAAAAACATTTTGGAAAAGGAATTGCTATTTTACATAGTCGTTTAAGCAATGGTGAAAAATATGATGAGTGGCGTAAAATTGAAAATAAAGAAGTTTCCATCGTCATCGGAGCTAGAAGTGCTGTTTTCGCACCTTTTACAAACCTAGGAATAATTATAATCGATGAAGAACATTCTGCAACCTATAAACAAGAAAATACGCCGAGGTATAGTGCTATTGATATTGCTATCAAAAGAGCAAAGACATATAACTGTCCAATAATTTTAGGTAGTGCTACCCCAAGTATTGAAAGTTATACTAGAGCAAAAACTGGAACATATCAATTGTTAGAAATGAAGGATAGAGTCAATCAAAACTTACCTCAAGTAACATTAATTGATATGAAAGACGAATTTAAAAAAGGGAATAGAGTGTTTTCGGGATTATTAAAAAGTAAAATAAATCAGGCTTTAGCAAAAAACGAACAAATAATAATTTTATTAAATAGAAGAGGGTATTCAACCGTTATGACTTGTAAAGAATGTGGTTATACCCATAAATGTCCAAATTGTGATATTCCCTTAACGTACCATAAAACTAACAATAGTATGAAATGTCATTATTGTGATTATACGGCACCTAAACTATTTAGCTGTCCTGAATGCCATAGTAAAAACATAAATGCTTTAGGAATGGGAACTGAGAAATTAGAACAATTAATTTTAGAGCAATTTCCTTTATCTAAAACAATTAGAATGGATATTGATACAACGAAAAATAAAGGAGCTCATGAAAAAATAATCAATGAATTTAAAGAAAATCGATACAATGTTTTAGTTGGAACTCAAATGATATCTAAAGGTTTAGATTTCCCTAATGTAACATTAGTTGGTGTTGTTAATGGTGATAGTTCTTTAAATATTCCAGATTTTAGAAGTGCTGAGCGAACATACCAATTATTAAATCAAATAGCTGGTAGAGCCGGTCGAGGCGAAAAAAAGGGCGAGGTAATTATTCAAGGATTTAACATGAATCACTATAGCATCATTACCGCTAGTAATCATGATTATTTAGGATTTTATAAAGAAGAAATAAAAATCAGAAAGATGCTAAAGTATCCACCATTTTATAATTTGGGACATATTAAAATAAGTGGAAAAAATTATGAAGAAACTTTAAATGAAGCGAGCAAAATCGCTTACTATTTAAATCGAAAAATACCTAATAATATTATTTTAGGTCCAAGCACAGCAAATATTCCCAAAATAAATAATATATATTATATAGGGATAATTATTAAATTTAAAAATACAAAAGATATTATAGATTATCTAATATTTATTAATAATAAGTATCGAACGAATAATAAAGTAACTGTTGAAGTAGATTTAAATCCTGTAAAATTGTAGTTATTTAATACAAATTATGATAAAATAAAAATAAGGTGATAATATGGATTTTAGTAATATTGAAATAAAAAAAGACCCAACTGTAATTTTTATGGGGACACCAGAATTTAGTGTTCCAGTTTTAGAGGGACTAATAAGTAGTTATAAAGTTAGGGCAATTGTAACACAACCAGATAAACCATTTGGTAGAGAAGGTAAATTAAAATTTTCTCCTATTAAAGAAGTGGCTTTAAAAAATAATATTTTATGCTTGCAACCAAGTAAAATAAAAGATGCTTTGCAAGAAATTAATGCTTTAGAACCAGATTTAATTGTTACTTGTGCTTATGGTAAAATCTTGCCATTAGAATTATTGTTAATTCCGTCATTAGGTTGTATTAATGTTCATGCGTCATTACTTCCTAAATTACGTGGAGGTGCTCCAATCCATCACTCAATAATTGATGGATATTCAAAAACAGGAATGACCATTATGTATATGGCTGAAGGTATGGATTCAGGGGATATTATTAGTCAAAAAGAAGTTGAAATAACTCCAGATGATACAGCATCAAGCTTACATGATAAATTAAAAATAGTTGGCCGCGATTTGTTGTTAGAAACATTGCCTAGTATTTTAAATGGTACTAATGATAGAATAAAACAAAATGAAGACGAAGTTACTTATGGTTTTAATATAAAAAGAGAAGATGAAAAAATTGATTTCAATAAAACCAAAAGAGAAATAATTAATCAAGTTAGAGGTTTAAATTCATGGCCAGGAGCTTATTGCTTATACGAGGATAAAATCATGAAAGTATGGGCATGTTATCGTACTGAAAATTTCTTTGAGTTAGCATATCCGGGACAAGTAACTGCTATTTATGAAGACGGATTTGGTGTAAAAGTAGGTAATGGTGAAGTTGTATTAACCGAAATTCAACCAGAAGGAAAAAGTAAAATGAAAGCAACAGATTTTATCAATGGTCATCCAGATTTAGTTGGTAAAGTCTTAAGGTAGAAGTATATGTTTAAAAGAATAAGAGAGAGCGAAAAATATATAAAACTAAAAGAAATGTGGAAAAATCCTAAAACTCATTCATTAATTGTTTTAGGTTTTTGGCTTGTATTTATGTTAGTAGTTATTTTAGTTGTTAGAACGACTGCAGGAAGTAGTCCAGCACCAAAACAAACAACAACCGATGCAGTAGTAAATAGCTATGAATTCAGTTATATTAAAGATGATTCGATAATTAATGGACAAGCTTATAATGATAGTTTAAATTTTTATATAAATAACCAACATTATTATTATAATAAAAATACTTATTTAATAGAGGGGGTAAGTAAAACAAAAATAGATTTTGATTTGAACATATTAAAAATAACCCCTAAATTATTAAAAAATCTAACTAGTAATATAACGCCAACTAAAACAAATGATATATCACAATATTTAGTTCCGTTAGACAGATTTGTTAATTTGTATGAAATAGATACTAATTTGGACTTGACTAAATTAATGACTTATAATATTATTGTTAATATCCATACAAAAGATAATTTAATGGATCAAGTAACTTTAGATTTAACAAATTATATGAGACAAAAAGGTATTGACACAAATTATATCGTAGCAATTTATTATTATAACATTAACAATGTCTCAGACTTTACTAAAGGTTATGACAAGATAGGAGTGAAATAATGACGATTCAACTTATAATATTTATTATTGGACTTGCCGCTGTAATATTTTTCTGTAAAAACTTTAATGCTACAGTATATTTTGTGGTAATGGTTGACATCTTTTTAAGGATTATAACTTATTTAAAAATAAGCGTATTACAAGATAATGCTTTTGGATTTTTAAATTTAATTCCCGCCGATCTTCCATCAATTGTAAAAAGTTTCAATTTAGGAGTTACCTTTGATGGGATAATTATGGCTGTATATATAGTTATATATATAATATTCGAAATAATATTAATTTCAAAGTTTGTTAAGAAAAAATATTAGAAGCAATTGGAGACTGCTGAAAAAGTATACAAAATAAAAACTGATATTTAGAATTGTTATCTAT
>CAZIDO010000089.1:0-4416 GCA_964538005.1 uncultured Muribaculaceae bacterium | reverse complement strand
ATAATGAAATAGCAAGACAAATTAAAAATGGGAAGATTAAAATTGACAATTTAGGAGAAAGGGCTCTTGAAAAACCAAATAGTTGTATTGTAAGTATAAGTGATGTTTTATATACTTTTGATTATTCAATAGTAGACACAAAAGAGAAAAACCTTTATTTGCAAGAAGTTGCAACTGACATCACAGAAAGATTAAAAAGAGTTCAAATACCAAAAAAAGGCATGCTATTAGAACCACATAAAGTTTATTTAGCAAAAACTGCTGAAAAAATAAAAACAACAGGATATGTTCCTGTTTTAAATGGAAGAACTTCACTGTCTTTATTAGGCGTGAGCATTGAACTTAATAGTGGTTATGCACAAGATAATTTTGAAGATAATTTTCTTTTAAGTATTATTTGTACAAAACCAACTATAATATATCCAGACATTGAAATTGGAAACTTAACATTTTTTGAAAGTCTAGATTATAAAAGTGACAGGTCAGGGATGTTGAGTGGTGAGGAAATTAAAAGAAGAATGACAACTGGAGATATATTGATAACTCCACAAGATAATATTGTTATTAATCCTAATTCAGTTAATTTAAGTTTAAATAATAAAATTGGTTTCTATACGGAGCCTGTATTAGATTTAAATAAAAATAATCCAATAGAAAATGTTGAAATTGGAGAAAATGGAATGGTTTTATATCCTGATAAAATATATGTAGCAAGAACTAATGAGTGGACAGAAACTAATAATTTAGTTCCTATGATGAGTGGAAGAAGTTCATTGGGAAGATTAGGCTATCATGTTCATTGCTCTGCTGGTATGGGTTCAGTTAGTTATAAAGGTTATTGGCACATGGGAGTTAGACCAACAATGCCTATTAGGGTTTATGAAAATATGAAGTGCTGTCAAATTTATTATTTTACAACTGAAGGTGAAATAACAGATACATATAATGGAACAATGCAAGATTTACCGGATGAAGAGTTAGGAAGTCAATTCTATAAAAAGCTTAAAAGATAGTATGAATTAGAATTGATTTTTCAAACACCTTTAATACCATAGAGAAACAAAATAGCTTCAAAAAGTCGGGAAAGTTATAAATAATAAACATATAACGTCTAAAGACCGAAAGGAGCTGTTTTTTTATGGAAATTATTCAGGATCAATAGTTAAAATGAGGATATAATGTTTTGTATAATAGAAAAATGTGTTTGTGTTTATTATAATATATTGATATAATAATTTTATAAGTGAGTTGATAATATGAATCAAAATGTGGTCATTGGGATAGTCTCAAAGCATTATCCAGTAAATAAAAATAGAACTGATAGTTTTATAAGAGATGAAGTTAAGCAAGCAATATTTGATAATAACGCAATAGCAATTGGAATACTGTCACCAGAAGAAATGATAAATTTCGCAGGAGACGATTGGAAAGATAATTTATCCAAAAAAGAAATAGACGTACTAGTAAAACAAATTAATTTATGTGATGGAATTATTTTACAAGGTGGATTAGAAAGCGATAGATACGAATGTTGGGTTGCAAAATATGCATATGAAAAGAATATTCCAATTTTAGGAATATGTGCTGGACAAAATAACATTGTTAGGGCATTAGGTGGCACTACATATAAAATACCTAATCCAGAGGAACATGATGTTTCTTTCACTGATTATGTTCATGATATAGAAATAGATGAAACGTCAAAATTTTATTCAATAATTAAAAGTAATAAAATAAAAGTTAATTCAAGGCATAGGAGAACAATTAAAGATTGCCCTAACTTAATTAAAGTCGGTTTTTGCCCAGATGGATATCCAGATGTAATTGAATCACCAATTAAAGATTTTTACCTAGGTGTTAGATTTCATCCAGAAAGCTTATATAAAAACGATGAATATATGAATAATATATTTAAAGCACTTATTGAGGCATGTGATAAAAGAAAAAGTAGTTAATATACTTCCATCACTCTCGTAATATTAGAAATTTTGTTCAAATAATTCGGACTTTTGATAAAAAGCCAATTAGAGATGATAGTTTTTGAATGTTTCTTAAGAGAGGAAAAAAAATTACATCATATCATCAAATAGAAAGATTTAATGAAAGAGTGGGAAATTGTTTTCTCAATATAAAACAAAGGAGATATAACATGATAAAAGCAAATATAAAAGAAGTATTAGATGCCGATATACAAACAGTATGGAATATTATAACAAATAATAATGATTATAGTTGGAGAAGTGATTTAAGTAAAATAGAAGTAATTAGTGAAACAAAATTTATTGAATATGATAAAAATAATTTTGAAACCGCTTTTATTATTACAAAGAAAGAACCTTACCAATATGAATTTGATATAGATAATAAAAATATCAAAGGTCATTGGATAGGTATTTTAACAGAACAAAATAATCAAACAATCCTTGATTTTACTGAAAAAATAGAAGTAAGTAACATAGTAATGAAACTAATGGCTAAAGGATATTTAAAAAAACAACAACAAAAATATATTAATGATTTAAATAAAAAATTAAAAACTTTAAAATAAGTATTGACTCTCCCCTTAGAGGACACTATATAGTTTAATTTAGGAAGTGATATTATGTATAGAATAGGTGAGTTTTCACAGCTGTCAAAAGCAACAATTAAGACTTTAAGATATTATGAAAAAGAAGGTTTACTAGTACCTTCTTATGTCGATGAATTTACAAACTATCGATTTTATGAAACGGTTCAATTAGTTGATTTAGCTAAAATAGTTTCTTTAAGACAAATAGGGATGTCCATTGACAATATCAAAAGTATTTTAAGTGGGGCCAACTTAAATGAATTGTTGCAGAAAAGAAAACAAGAATTAGAGACAAATATGTCTATATCTAATGATCAACTTTCTAGAATAAATTATTTATTGGAGGGAAAAGATATGCAATACGAAACAATTATTAAAGAATTGCCAGCTTACACAGTTTATTATAAAGAAGGGGTAATTAAAGGTTTTCATGAAATTACCAACTTTATTTTAAGTTCAGCTGAAGAATGTAAAAAAACAAATCCTAATCTTAAATGTTTAACCCCTGATTACTGTTATATGAATTACTTAGATGGCGAATATAAAGATAAAGATATTCACATATTATATGCTCAAGCAGTAGAAAAAGAGGGCGTTCCAAACGAAACAATTAAATTTAAACATTTAGAACCAACCACAGCAGCTTGTATTTATCACAAAGGAGCTTATGATAATCTGGGAGCAGCCTACGGATTCATTATGAAATGGTTAGAAGAAAATGGATATGAAATGACTGAAAGTCCAAGAGAGTGTTATATTGATGGAATATGGAATAAAGAAAATACCGAAGATTGGTTAACTGAAATACAAATTCCAATTAAGAAAAAATAATAGATAAGATATCTTCTACATTATAGGAGATATTTTTTTATTTACAGGGTAAAGGAACACTGTTATAATAAAATTATAGAGGTGAAATAATGAAAACAATTATTGTATATGCTACTAAAACAGGGGCGACCGAAGAATGCGCTAATAAATTAAAGAATATGTTACCAGATACTGAAATAGTAAATATTGAAAATATTAATAATTTTAATCTTGCTAATTATGAACAAATAATAATTGGGACGCCAATTAGAATTGGTCAAATTAATAAAAAAATAAAAGACTTTGTTTCTAAAAATCTAGATAAATTAAAATTAAAAAAAGTTTCAATATTTATATGTTGTGGGTTTATTGAAGGTATTGATAAATATTTTACTGATAATTTCCCAAATGATTTATTAGAACAAGCAATAACTTATGATACTTTTGGTGGAAAATTAGATTTGGATAAACAAAAGGGTCTAGATAAATTTGTTGTTAAAATGATTAGTAAGTCAAATGCCGATATGAATATTAAAATATTGGATAATAAAAGAGAGGAATTTGTTAACAAATTAAATTAATAAAAAAACAGGATTTCCCTGTTTTTAATCGCCAAAAATATCAAATATTTCGCCCATAAATCCTTCTTTTTTCTTTTTACGACCATATTTATCATATCCGCTTTTATGGTCATATTTTTGTTCTTTATATTCCCTAGGCGTTTCTTTATATTCATTTTTATATTCTCTAGGTTGTTCATATTGACTAGCTTTATCTAAAATTTTATCAAGTTCTCCACGGTCTAACCAAACACCACGGCACTCTGGGCAATAATCAATTTCAACATTATTTCTTTCTGATATATTCAATGTTACATTACATACAGGACATTTCATAATATCCACCTCCTATTTATACTATAGCATACTTTTATGAAATTATAATGAAAAAACAATTAAATACTTGTGAATTTAATTGTTTTAATTTTAGTTTAACCATTCTTTAATTGATTTAATATGACTACTTACTGTAGTAGG
>CAZIDO010000088.1:0-4441 GCA_964538005.1 uncultured Muribaculaceae bacterium | reverse complement strand
ACAAGTTGATTTAACTTTAAAGGCGAATAATTTCGCCGATTTTACCTTATGGAGGGCCTAGTCGGATTTGAACCAACGATCAGGGAGTTGCAGTCCCTTGCCTTAGCCACTTGGCTATAGGCCCATATAAAATAGTTGCATTAACATTGTATTATAAAATATCTTTAATGTCAATTATTAAATTAAAATAATCATTGATATTAAACATAGAACGTTATTTTCTGTTAATAATTAATAAAATAAACCTTTACATTTTCATTATATGTAAATGAAAAGAAAATTTACACTTCTTTTTTATAGGGACTTGTTAAATTACGTAAATTAGTTTATAATTATTTAGTACAGTATTCGAGGAGGAATATGAAATGAAGAAGTTAATGCGTCATAAATTAGCATTCGTATTTACGTTAATAGTTAGTGTTTTATTACTAGGAACAACCGGATACCTAGTTTATAATTTATCATTATTGAATGATATTGAAAATTTATTAAGATTAGTTGCTGTAATTATTTTAGTTGTGGTAGCGATTGTTTTAATTATATTTGGAATTAGATTCTTAAAAAATTGGAAAAAAGCTAAACTAATAATTGTCATTATTATAATGTTAATTTTGGCCGTTGGTGAAGGATTTATCAGTTATAATATTGGTAAAGTATATGGTTCATTAAAAAAAGTTTCAGACACTAGTGGCTACACTACATATTCAGCTAGTTTAGTTACTTTAAAAACTAATAAAGTTGATTCACTTGAAGATATTGGAAATGATAAATTAGGTATTTTAGAAGATGAAAGTAGTGTTGAAGGTTCAATCATCCCAAATGAAATTATTGAAAAAAATAATTTATCAAGTAAAACGGAAGCCTATGATAGTTTTATTTCAATGATTGATGCTTTAAAAGCTGGTAAAATTAATTATATTTTCTTACCAACTAATTATACAATTATGTTTGGGACGATGGAAGGTTATGAAGATTTAAAAGAAACTACAAAAACCATTTATACTCAGACTAAAAAAGTGAAAAAAGAAAAAGAAGAAAGTGCTAGTAAGAAAAAAATTACTGAACCGTTTACAATGTTATTAATGGGCGTCGACTCAGAAAAAGAGGGGATTGGTAACAGCTCATTTAATGGAGATTCACTAATGGTAATTACTTTTAATCCAACTACTTTAAGTACAACTATGTTAAGTATTCCTCGTGACTCATATGTTCCAATTGCATGTTTCCCAAATCAAAGGAAAAATAAAATAACTCATGCCGCTTGGAAAGGCGAAGAATGCATGCAAAAAACCATTGAAAACTTCTTAGATATTAACATAGATTACTATGTTAAAATAAATTTCAAAGGTGTTGTTCAAATGGTTGATACCTTAGGTGGGGTTCCAATTGAAGTTCCATATAATTTATGTGAACAAAATAGTAACCGTCAATGGGGTAATAATACTGTTTATATTGAACAAGGATTACAAAATTTAACGGGTGAACAGGCTTTAGCATATTCACGTAACCGTCACCCGAATCCAGGTATGTGTTCAGCTAAATGGACTAATTATACAAGTAATGACTTTGTTAGAGGTCAACATCAACAAGAAATTGTAACGGCATTATTAAATAAATTTAAATCAGTTAAAAGTTTAGACACAGTTTATAATTTATTAGATACAATAAGTGCTAATATGAATACCAATATGAGTACTGATCAAATTTTATCATTATATAATGTATTTAAAGATATTTCAGCAAAAAGTACTAAAGGATCAGATATGGCTGATTTATTAGGCATTCAAAGATTGTATTTAAATGGTCATGATCAAAGAATATATGATTACGGCGGAACTAATTTATCATTATATAACTATGCTTTATATGATAGTAGTATAAAAGCTGTATCAAATGCAATGAAAGAAAATCTAGGTGTTAAAAAAACAACAACAGTTAAGGAATTTAGTTTTAATATTAATAATCCCTATGAGGAAGTAATTATTGGTAAAAATGAAAAAACTGGAGATTCATTAGTTTTACTACCTAACTTTGTAGGTAAAACTGTAAGTTATGTTAATTCATTTTGTGGTCAACACGGAATTAAAGTAAATGTTAAAGGTGGCTCTAATGGAACAGTAACAGCTCAAAATGTTCCGGCAGGGGCTAATGTAGAAGACGTTGGAACACTTACAATAACAGCTTCAGGCGGTGCGACAACCAATACAAGTAATAACGCAAATAGTTCAAATAATTCGACTAGTTCGACAGGTGGTTCTACCGGAAATACAACTGGTGGAGTGACTGGCGGAACAGCAGGTGGTTCAACAGGGGAATCTGGTAGCGCAGATAAAGAACCAACAGTACCTGGTATACCAACTACTTAAAATAGCTTATTTAAAGCTATTTTTTCAATTTGACTAAAAAACAAGTAAAATATATAATATACATACGAGGTGATTTTATGAATTACAATGAAGAAAATAATGACGATTTAGAAAACTATAATAAAAAAGAAAAGGAACCAGAAGGAAAGATTAAAAAAACAAAATCTAAAACGGTTACTAAACACAAGAATAAAGTAATTAAAAAAAATAAAAAATCAAAGCCCAAAATAAAAGTTGTTTACAAATATCGCGATAAAAAAAGTGGACATGGTTTTTTAATATTCCTATTGTTAGTTATTATTATCGGATTAGCAGGAGTCATTGTTTATTTAGTATATACTAATCAAAATAAGGAAAAAGAACCAACGAATAATCCAGTTCTTAAAGAATGTATAGCGAAAACAACTAGTTCAAATTTTGGTGGTGGATTAAGTCAATGTTCAAACAGTGAATTTAAGTTAAAACTAACTGACAATGATTTATCTTTTGATATTATTAATAATAATGCATCATATACTATTGATAATATTTACTATAAAGATAAGAAAGTAAATGTTTGGAATACAGGCATTAATAAAGTGAAAATAAATGATAATTTTCAAATAAAAAACATGGATGGTATTATTTATTTATTAGTTAAATCTACTTCAAAAAATGATAATTTAATTGTTATTGATAATGGTAAAGTTATTTATCATGAAAATGAAAATATTACTTTTGATTTATCTAATAAATCATACATTAAATACACTAGTTTAGGATTAAAAGACATTGATACATGTGAGAATTACAAAAGTAATAATGAATTAGATAGTGAATTGTATACTAAAGGCAAATTAGTCTATAATGGCAGTATTACTTTAGAAAAAATAGAAGTAATTACAGCGAAAGACGTATGTACTAAGTAAAAAACAGTTGAGTCAAATGGTTGATACATATGTTTTTTTAATTAAAATAGTTATGGTATTATTATAATAAGAAGGTGAAGAAATGTTTAAGGTTGCTAAATTAGAGGAGTTAGAAAAACAAACTATAGAAATATTTGAAACAAAGATATGCGAAACAGATAAAAATCTAAAACAAAATTATTATAAATCATTAGGATTCAAGGTTTCAGGACAAAATGAAATAAGTAGTTATAGTCTGATGTTTTATTTAAGACATCGAGTTGAACGCTTGTTGGAATTAAAAGAAGGGGACCGTATTAATTTCTTTGATCAAATTGATGAGGGGGATATTATCTTATCAATAAATGGGGAAAAAAGTTTTATTGACCCTATTAATTATCCTGATGAAATTAAGTTTTATATTGTCAGAGGATATGAAAATAAATTTATTATAACAGTTAATTTAATATCTACTTGCAATGATATAGCAGGAATTTGTGAAATAGAATTTAATTTAAACAATTATTTGGATAAATAATATACAGGAGATTCGACTATGAATAAAGAAATATTAATTGATAATCTAGATGAAATACATACAACTACAATGGGGATTAATAGAATAAAGAAAAATCTTAATTTAGATACAGATGTAGTACAGTGGTGTAAAGATAAAATAAAAGATTCAAAATGTTCTATAATAAGAAAAGGGAAGAATTGGTATGCCACTATTGATGGGGTTATTATTACTATTAATTCCTATAGTTATACAATAATTACGGCACATAAAACACATTATTAATGTGTTTTTTATATCACTTTGAATATTAATGACAAAATATCGTACAAAAAATTAGGTACAATAATGATTGAAACAGTAAAAAGGATTTAAAACAGACAGGGAAAGTGATTAAATGAGAAGGGGAGAAAGTATTAGTGAAGCGATTGATTATATTGAAAAAAACATAACTAAAAATATTTCCATAGAAGTTATTGCTAAGCATGCATGTTTTTCTCCTTTTTATTTTCAAAGTGGTTTTGCGATGCTTTGTGGTTTTACAGTTTTAGGAGTTATAAAAAACTTTAAGTGCGAGGAAGTGAGAACAGAATTACCAAAATTTTGGGAGAATATTATGAAACCTGTAAAAATGAATTAAGTAAAAGTAAAAACACATCATTGATGTGTTT
>CAZIDO010000087.1:3472-4534 GCA_964538005.1 uncultured Muribaculaceae bacterium | reverse complement strand
AAAATAAGCTTTTTATTTACAATTTTAAGCAGTTGTGATATAATTAAACCTGTGCCAGAGAGCGAGGAATACTTATGAATAAAAGAAATATAGCCATAATTGCCCATGTCGATCATGGAAAGACTACTTTAGTTGATAAATTATTAGAAATGTCAGGAACATTTCGTGATAACGAAGAAGTAGTTAAAAGAGTTATGGATTCAAATGATATAGAAAGAGAACGTGGGATTACTATTTTAGCAAAAACCACAGCTATTGATTATAAAGGTTGCCGTGTTAATATATTAGATACACCAGGCCATGCCGATTTCGGTGGGGAAGTTGAACGTATAATGAATATGGTTGACGGAGTTTTATTAGTTGTTGATGCTTATGAAGGAACAATGCCACAAACAAGATTTGTTTTGAAAAAAGCTTTAGAAGCTGGGGTAATTCCAATAGTAGTAGTTAATAAAGTTGATAAAGAATCAGCACGCCCTAAAGCAGTTGTTGATGAAGTAATTGATTTATTTATTGAACTAGATGCTAGTATTGAACAATTAGAATTTCCAGTTATTTATGCTTCAGCATTAGCAGGGACATCTAGTTTAAATCCTGATGTTACTACTCAAGAAGAAACAATGGATTATATTTTAGATGCTGTTATTGCGCATATACCAGAACCACAAGTAACTGAAAATGGGCCATTACAATTCCAACCAGCATGATTAGATTATAATGATTTCGTTGGTCGTATTGGAATCGGGCTAGTAAAAAGTGGAACAATTAAATTAAATAGCATGGTTTCATGTGTTAGATTAGATGGTAGTATTAAACAATTTAGAATTCAAAAAATATTTGGTTATTTAGGACTTCAAAAGTTAGAAATTAACGAAGCCCATGCTGGAGACATTGTAGCTATTGCCGGTTTACCAGATATATCAGTAGGAGAAACAATCTGTGAAGTCGGTAAAGAAATAGCTTTACCACATCTACGTATTGATGAACCAACATTACAAATGACATTTGGTGTTAATACAAGTCCATTTAACGGTCGTGAAGGTAAATTCCTAACCGCTAGAA
>CAZIDO010000087.1:0-3462 GCA_964538005.1 uncultured Muribaculaceae bacterium | reverse complement strand
GAAACGGAAAGAGATGTTTCGTTAAAAATTAATCAAGTAGATTCAGACTCATGGATGGTTTCTGGTCGTGGTGAATTACATTTATCTATATTAATTGAAAATATGCGTCGTGAAGGATATGAACTTCAAGTTTCAAAACCACAAATCATTACAAAAGAAATTGATGGCGTTTTATGTGAACCATTTGAAGATGTTCAAGTAGACGTACCAGACACTTATGTAGGTAATGTAATTGAGTTATTAGGACTTCGTGGTGGTAATATGGATAACATGGAAAATCGCGATAGTAATGTAAGACTTAATTATACAATTCCTTCAAGAGGACTGATTGGTTTCATGACTGAATTTATGACTTTAACAAAAGGTTATGGCATGATTAATCATACATTTAAAGAATACTTACCAATGGTTTCAACTCCAGTAGGTCAAAGAAAAGCTGGTGTATTAGTATCAATGGAAAACGGGAAATCAACAGCGTATGCTTTAGGTGGTTTAGAAGATCGTGGTATTATGTTTATTGAACCAGGTACTGAAGTTTATGAAGGTATGATTGTTGGTGAAAATAACCATGAAAGTGATTTAGCTGTAAATGTAGTTAAAAGTAAAAACTTAACAAATACTCGTTCAGCAGGTAAAGATCATACAGTAGTATTAAAAAGACCTCGTGAAATGAGTTTAGAAGTTTGCTTAGATTATATAAATGATGATGAATTAGTTGAAGTAACACCTTTAAATTATCGTTTACGCAAAAAAGTTTTAAATACTAATGAACGTAAGAAATTCGATAATAATAGAAATTAATAAATTATCGATTTTATTACCTTATAATATTATAAAAGAATCAACAAAATTATAAAATTGTTGATTCTTTTGAAGAAAAGTAAATTAATTGAATATTTTACCAATGTGTCGTATATATTATATATGGTTTAACAATTATTTTGTCACTTCCTTTTATGGGATTAAATAGTTCTAAATCAAATCTAAGAGGAGGTACATTATGACCGAAAAAAAAGATAAAACAATAATTTGCAAAGACTGTGGAAAAGAATTTCAATTTACAGCAAATGAACAAGACTTCTATGAAGAAAAAGGACTTTTAAACGAACCAGCTAGATGCAAGGAATGTCGCGACCGTCGTAAAGCCGAAAAAGCTGAACGCGCTACAAAACTTGATTCAGAAACAGTGTAATAAGAAAAACTCCTAGTTCAGTTAGGAGTTTTCTTTTGTCTTATATGAAGTATTGAACTCGACTTTTTCTTCTTCTTCGTTATAAGTAGGAATAATAGAAACGAGATAATTATATGGATTTTCAAAAGATATTTTAATATCTGGAGCACCAAAATTTATGCTTCGACGAATTACAATTGTTTTTTTATCCAAGTCATTTTTATGATACAGTAAATCAATATCCTTATATTCATTATTTTGTGGTTCAATCGCATTAATTTTAAAATTTTTGACCTTTTCATCAAGTTTAATAATAATATAGTTGGAAGTTTTATCTAATAAAACATTATGATCATCTTCATTTATCTCATGATTATTAGTATATTCAATTGTATAAAAGTCAGTGTTATTATATTTTTTTTGTAAATTTTTCAAATGTTTACCTAGTTTATCGTTTGCAGCGTATTTGCCATCGAGACCTAAATATTCATCGTTTACAGTATAATAATAGATATCTTTTTTAGTTTTAATCGTCAATTTATTGTCTAAATTATCGATTTTATTACTTTTAAAGTCAGTATTTAAAAGCTTTTTAATTTCGCCATAATCATCTTTTAAGATAATTATATCGTTGTATTTTATTTCAGTTATTTCTCCTTCTAACTCTGTTTTAGTACCACATCCAGATAAAAGAAAAACACTTATAAGTAAAACAATTATTTTTTTCATCTAATCACCTGTTGTTATTATGTTTTTTTTAAAAGAAAAAATACTTGATTATCAAGTATTTTACATTTTATTATTTAAGTAATAATTACGTAGTTCTTTGAATCTTTGATAATGAACAATTTCGCGTTCTCTTAGAAAAGACAGCGGACCCAATAAATCTGGATCATTAGTTAAATCCATTAAGTGTTCATAAGTGGCGCGTGCTCTTTGTTCAGCTCCCATATTACTTTCTAAGTCAGCAATATAATCTCCAGAGACTTTAATATAAGTCATGCTGAATGGATTGCCAAAAGCGTCTGATGGGAATATGTCGTTACCAAATTGAGCATATTGTTCTCCAAATCCCGCAGCTTTTAATTCTTCTGGAGTTGCTCCCTGCATTAATTGGTAAATCATTGTTGAAATGATTTCGACATGCGCTAATTCCTCAGTACCAATATCCGTAAGTAAAGCTTTACCACGATCATCAGGCATGTTGTATCGTTGGTTTAAATATTGAAATGAAGCAGCTAGTTCACCGGCTGGTCCACCGAGTTGCGTCATTATGTATTTAGCCATCTTAAAGTCTCTGTTACGAACATTAACTGGATACTGAAGTTTTTTTTCGTATTTCCACATTTGTATGTCCTCCCTTATTTATTTTCCCATGGCCATGGTGAATTATTCCAAGCCCATGGAAATGTATTGCTGGCATCCACAAATAGTGGGCCATATTTTTTTTCATAGTCACGTCTTACTTTATTTGCTTCATCAGTAAAGCTGTTAAATAAATCAATCATATCACGGTCGTTTGGATTATTATCTAAATATAGATTTAAATCATGTGCAGCAAAACTATATGCATCAATATATGTTAATAATTCTGTTTGTTCATTCATTGGTTCAATATCAAATGGTTTATTGATTTTATATTGGTTATATAAGTCTGGAAACATATTTCCACGAATAAATCCGTTATAAACGTCATATAAATTATTTGGATCTACTTGTTGGTCATAATTACATTTATTAAAATTCATATTATCCCCAGCTTGTGTAGATAGTTTTTGTTTTAATGTTGCATCTTGTACTGGCATTGGTTGTTTCATTGGCATTTTTTGCCCAGTATGTGGCATCATTTGTTGACCAATGGGTTTACCAGCTTGTTGGTTAGGTTGAAACGTATTTTGATTTTGCATATTTCGTAATTGATTTAGATAGTCATAGTTATTTGGTGCAAAGTAATTCATGTTTGCATAGTTATTCATCTAATTACCCCCCTCGACAATATGTTATGAAATTGTGTAATTGCTGTATGGGTTATTAACCAAAATAGGCAACTAAATGTCCAATTAAGTAAAAAAATCCTTTAAGGGCTTGTAAAAGTTGCTAATACCTGATAAAATATAATTTGTCACATGGCGATGTTGGTGAAGTGGTTAACACGGTAGATTGTGGTTCTATTATTCATGGGTTCGATTCCCATACGTCGCCCCAGAGGAAAGAATTGTCGAACCATTCGACGTTAATAAGAAAACTCAATTATTAAAATTGAGTTTTTTTGTGTTTAAAGAAAGGATGGA
>CAZIDO010000086.1:0-4550 GCA_964538005.1 uncultured Muribaculaceae bacterium | reverse complement strand
AAACAACTTACTTTAAAGAGATAAATGTTTGTAAATGTCCTTGCAAGCTGCTCCATAAAAAAATAACTGAGTGATTTACTCAGTTTTTATTTTGTCTTTAATTTTGCTAAAAAAAATTTTATCCTTCATACATTCTGGGTGCCACTGCACAGCAACAATATTATTAGATTCAATTCCTTCAATAATTCCATTACTTGTCGCGGTCACTTTGAAATTAGGTGCGACTACATTTACAGATTGGGAATGAAAACTATTGGTTTCTATTTCTCTTGTACCATATATTTCATATAAGAAAGAATTTTCTTCAATTGTTGTTTTATGATAAGTTCCTACCGGTAAGGCATGATTGTCTATCTTTTGGTTTAATGTACCACCAAAATATACATTAATCGCTTGCATACCACCACAGATTCCTAAAATAAACTTTTTTTTATTGTGGAAGCTTTCAATTAATTTAAAATCTAATTCATCATCTTCTTTATAACTAGGATGATACCCTGCTGTAATTTCTTCTCCATAGTATTTGGGGTCTATATCAATTCTTCTTCCAGTACAAATAAGGCCATCACATATATCTGATACTTTATCTATATCATTTATTGTACATACCGGCATAAGTGTAATATTATGATTTGATAAAATATCTCTAAAATACTTAGGAAGGCAATATTGCTCTTCTATATTTTCACCAAATGGTATTTCTGCATATCTTAATGTTATTGCTAAAATCATCTAATCACCAATTACATTATTGCATTTTTTAAATTACAAATACAATTATTTTAATCCACCTACATCTTCGTATCCTGCTTGAATATAACTATTTTCATAAACTATTTTTTTTCTTTTATAAAGAGTTACTTTTATTTTAGCATCCAAACATTCATTTATTTTATGCGCCATTTCGCCATTACTTGGAGCCGCTAAAGATAATCCTTCAGGATAACTACATTCAAAAGTCAAGAGATATTTCCCCTGTTTCATTTCTACAATTGTTTTGTTAGAATATCTAAATACTTTTCTAACTCTAGCACCATAGTAACTAGCAAAAACGTATTGTTTATCTGGTGTATTTAAAAAGGAAATCAAACCATTAAATTTTATAATTGGTAATGGAATAGTCGCATAAGAAAACATAAATGAGCTGTTATCCTTATTATTACTATTATTCGATTCTAACCACATATATTTATTTGGAAATGAACTACCATAATCTTTTTCAATATACCCACTGCCATGATTAAAATCAATTGGTTCATTATTTAAATTTATACTACCATTTATATCATGATACAAACTTACTACTCCATGATTACATTCCATTTTTTTTAAATACGCAAATGGACCCATAATGTTAGGTCGATATCTAGTTTTTTCTAGATATATATGATTAGTTAAATAAAGAGTTCCCTGAATATTTATATCTTCATTATTAATGTTTAAAATGATTTTATCTTCTTCAAATATATTGTCACCAATTACTGCTTTTAATTTATCCTTTTCATATTTGAAATCTTCGATTGGATACTTTATGTAATAAGTTTTATAATTAATATTTTCAATTATTTGAACAAAAGCATGGCTATCATGTTCACTAATAGAAACACCTGGAATAATAGCAATAACAGTTTTTCCATTACCTGTAACATTTTTATAATACCAACCTTCAAAATAATTCTTTTCTTTACCTGTACCTTGATATACTGCTTGATTATATTTTCTATTCAATAATTTTTTCATATTATATTTTATGCTTGTCAGTAGTTTTTATTTGCTTTGATGATAATTTTGTATTTTTTAAAAGAATACTTCCTAGTAAAAATATAATTATTAATAGTATTATACTTATAACTATCATAAAAATTATTTTCAAATTTTCCACATTCCCATGAACTGTAACTGCTAGCATACTATCACCATATTTATTGTATCACAAAATTAACTTATAGTTATATTTTTGCAAAACAAATAAGTTTATTTTACATAAAAAAACAAGTTTTTTACTTGTTTTTATGTACTAACAATCTATCTGGTACTGGCTCACATTCAATAGTTTGATCATCTTCTAATAATTTATCCCCTAACATAACATCAAACAAACTTGGTTGTTCGCATTCATATCCAAAATCAAAATTATCCACTTTAATTTTATAATCGAAACCAGTAAACATTGCTTCAAAATATCCGCCATAAAACTTGCCTTCTTTAGCAGCAATCATAGCATGGACAGGTTGAAATAGCCCATAGAATATTTTTTGTGGTTTATCCAGATTTTCAGGAAGATGAAAGTTAGATAAAACTATTCCATCTTTTTTATTGGCCACAAAATCAATTGTTTCACGGCCCAAACATCCAATATATAATCCATCTACTTTATCGGGTGAGTATGTAAAAAAATCCTCAAAACCTTGGCGATTCAAAACTCTATTTTCACTCCCACAGGTTCTTATATCGGCATATTCTTCACAAACTTCGCCGTCAGCGTTTCTATAAAATTGTCTTTGCTGTTTTCTATATCCCCCACCTTTAACTTCAAGTTGGATATATGGTTTATCACACTCTACTATTTGTGTAGATTCTAATTGTGGGACCTCTTGGAAACCCCTTGGATAAATTACTGACGCTGTGTAGTCTTCATTATATTGCTTCATTAGGTGTTCATATTTATCAACATATTTATGTAAACCTTTTTTATAAAGTAAAATTTCATCTGCCGAAAACAATAAAACTTCACGCAAATGATTAAAATTTACTATTGTTAAATTATTTCTAGACAATGTACCTTTTCCCATCAAAACCACCTCTTAAAAAGATTATAACAAATAAAATGAAAAAAACAAGTTTTTTTTACTTGTTTTTAATTATTACGTAATTTAGCAGTTATTTTTTCTTCAACTGTTTTAATTATTTTTGCAAATACTTCTGTAACTTCTTCTTCGGTTAAGGTTCTACTCGAATCAGAGAATGATAATGAATACGCAATTGATTTTTCATCATCTGAAACATTGTCGCCAGTATAAACATCAAATACGTCAATAGCAGTTAACAATCTTCCACCAGCTCTTTTAATTACCTCTTCAATTTCAGCAGAAGCTGTATTTTTATTTACAATGAACGCCACGTCTTTATTAATTCCCGGATATTTATTAGCCTCTTTATATTTAAGCGGTTTTACTGTTGTAATTAATTTATTCATTGATAATTCTACAATATATACTTCATCTTTGCATATTGAGGGATGTACTCTCCCGATTATACCTACTTGTTTTCTATCTAATAATATTTTTGCACTCATGCCCGGATGCATTTCATCAATACTTTCTTTTTCAAAAGTATATCTGTTTTTAAATCCTAAATAATCGAGTAAATTTTCCACAATACCTTTAATAATATAGAAATCTACTACTGTATTACCTTGCCAACTATTAGTAATATAATTACCTTTCATCAAAATAGCAATTTTAGCTTCTTCAGTAGTATTAACATCATATGTTTTACTTATTTCATAAAGCATAACGTCTTTAACTTTCCTAGCTTTATTATATTCATATGCATTAATCAACGAAGGAATTAAACTAGTTCTAAGTACTGATTTATCAACACTCATAGGATTTGGTAAAATCATGTTTTCTTTAGATTCATATTTAAATTTACTGGCCATTTCAGGTGTTACTAAACTATATGTTTTACATTCATTTAATCCTAAAGCTCTCAAACGTTTAGAAATGGTTTTACGCGTATTAACATCCCCAACATACTCACCTTTTTTAATAATACCGATAGGTAGTGTAGAAACTAAATTATGATAACCATATAACCTACCTATTTCTTCAGCAATATCATTAACATTACTTTCAATATCTAGTCTTCTAATAGGAATAGTTACGATAAACTTACCATCTTTGATTTCATATGGAAAATCTAATCTTTTTAATTCTACTTCCATATCTTGTTCACTGATAGTAATACCTAACATTTTATTAACATCTTCTGGAACAAACTCAACTATTTTAGATTTTTTATCCATTTTGTCATGTTTTACTATACCAGTTAATACTTTAGCATCAGCATATTTTTCAAGTAAATGACATGCCCTTTCAATAGCGTCATTAGTATATTCGTAACTTAAACCTTTTCCATATCTAATTGAAGCTTCGCTTTTCAAATTCAATCTTGATGATGTATATCTAATACTAGTCGCATTAAATATAGCACTTTCAATTAAAATATTTTTAGTGTTTTCTGTAACTTCAGTATTAAGTCCGCCCATAACACCAGCTATACATACTGTTTTATTACCATCAGTAATTACTACATCAGTATCTGTTAAAGTTCTTTTTTTATTATCTAATGTAGTTACAATTTCATTCTCTTTGGCATTTTTAACAACGATTTTATTACCTAATTTGTCTTTATCAAAGTCTTTAAATCCTGAATTTGACTCAATTGAATTAATCCATTTATCAGATAAATCAATCTCTTGTGCTTTTGTCAGATTGAAAATTAAAAATCCTATTAGTATTAAGTTTAAATGTTTCACGTTAGTTTTT
>CAZIDO010000085.1:0-4891 GCA_964538005.1 uncultured Muribaculaceae bacterium | reverse complement strand
AAAAATAATTCTTTATAAAGAATTGTTTACCCTAATATTTATCGTGTATGTTTTATGTATGTTCTATGTTGTGACCTTCCAAGACGTCAGTTGGAGTAGTTCGAATTTTACCCCTTTCCACGAAATGTTTAGATATGATTTTGGTAGTCGACTATTTATTAGGAATGTTCTAGTGAACGTCTTATTATTTGTTCCATATGGTTTTTTTACAGCCTATTATTTAAAACTAAAAAAACCATGGTCAATTTTAAGTTTATCCTTGTTAGTATCAATTACAATTGAAACAACACAATTACTAATTGGTAGAGTTTTTGACATCGATGACATTATTTTAAATGTTGTTGGTGGTGTTTTAGGATTTTATATTTTTATATTAATATCAAAACTTAATGAACATTTGCCAAAACACTTTAAAAAACCAATTATTTATAATATAATAATGATAGCTGTATTAGGATTTGTAGCATTATATTTATTTAATGTAATTGAGTTAGGAGTATAGGATGAACCAATTTGAAATATTTAATCAAACAGACGAGCTAATTAATTTGGATGAAGAAAAAAAAATAATTGAATATGCTTTAAAATATAAAAAATTAGAGAATGTTATATTTAACGTGGTATTCATTGATAATGAAACAATTAAACAAATCAATAAAGAATATCGAAACATCGATGCTTGTACAGATGTCATAAGTTTCGCCTTAGAGGATGGTGAAGATATGACTTATGACTTTGGACGAGTTCTCGGCGATATATATATATCAGTACCAAAAATGAAAGAGCAAGCAAAAGAATATGGTCATAGCGAAATAAGAGAAATGGCGTTTTTAACTATTCACGGTTTATTACATTTATTAGGCTACGATCACATGAATAAAGAAGATGAAGAAAAAATGTTTAAAGAGCAGGAGTTGATTTTAAATGGCTATGGTATCACGAGATAAATTAAAACGCAGGGGAATTAGACGTTTTGGTAATAGTTTTAAATATGCAATGGATGGATTAAGATATGCTTTTAAATATGAACAAAATATGACTGTTCATATCATGTCGACTTTAGCAGTTATATTTTTAGGAATATTTTTACATATTTCGACGATGGAATGGTTAATAAGCTTTTTAATTGTTGGCTTAGTTATTGCTACCGAACTTATCAATACTAGTGTAGAAGCGCTTGTTGATTTAGCCTCACCAGAGATTAATCCTTTAGCAAAAGTTGCTAAAGATACGGCAGCAGCAGCAGTTATGGTATTTGGCATAGTTGCAATTTTTATTGCAATGATTATCTTTTTACCAAAATTGATTTTATTATTTATTTAGGAGGTAGACATGAAAAGTGGATTTATAAGTTTAATTGGTAGACCAAATGTTGGGAAATCAACTTTATTAAATAATTTATTAGGTACTAAAGTAGCAATTACTTCGTCAAAGCCGCAAACAACCAGAAATGTTATTAATGGTATATATAATGATGAAGATACCCAAATAGTTTTTGTTGATACCCCAGGTATTCACAAGCCTAATCATAAATTAGGTAAAATTTTAAATAGGGGAGCTTATTATAGTATTGATGATGTTGATGTTGTTGCTTTTTTGGTTGATGGACAAGCAGGGCTTGGTCGAGGCGATGAATACATAATCGAAAAATTTAAAACTTTAAATAAGCCGGTTGTTTTAGTTATTAACAAAATAGACGGACTTTCTAATGATAAAATATTTAACTTAATAAATAATTATAAAGATTTATATGCATGGTCAGATATTGTTCCAGTATCAGCTTTAAAAGGAAGAAATACTGAAGAATTATTAAAGGTTTTTAAACAATATTTACCAGACAATGTAAAGTACTTTGAAGATGGACAAATTACTAATCGTAGTACGGAATTTATGATTAGTGAATTAATTAGAGAAAAAGTTTTTCGTTTAACTAATGAAGAAGTACCACATTCAATCACTTGTGCGGTTGAAAGAGTAATCGAAGATAAAGGAAAAACAATTATTAATGCCGTTATTATTGTTGACCGAGATTCACTTAAAAAAATAATTATCGGTAAAAATGGTGACATGATTAAAAAATTAGGTACTTTAGCCCGTGAAGATATTGAAGAGTTTTTAGGATCGAAAGTATTTTTAGAACTGTATGTAAAAACAATTAAAAAGTGGCGCGATAAAGAAAAATATTTAAATGAATTAGGTTACAACGATTTCTTAGAATAGAAATCATTTCAGGAGGTTTGTAATGGTGAGTAGTGATTCAGAGAAATTACAATTGTTATTAATGAATTTGCGTAACGAATACTATGTTAATTGTCAGATAATGGATTATGTAATGGATCAAATGTGGATAAAAGAACTTCTAGTATCGGGGTTAGAGCAAACAATAATTGGCAATCAGCAAGCAGTAGAATCATTAAAAAAATCTATTGATTATTATATAAAAAAAGTTCCATCATCAATTAATCAAGACGAATTAATAGAAAAAATTGTTGATTTAAGATACAAAGCTGATTTCTTTCAAGGACATGTTGATACATATAGAGAAGAACTTGAAAGCAGAGAAGATGAAATGGATACTTTTAGATGTGATTTAACTTATTTCGCTGATAAACAAGAAGCTTTACGTACGGATATGGGGGCCACTAGAGGGCATATAAAAAAATTATAATTATAATATCAATATATAATACAATCTTAAATGGAGCAATCAATATGATTAATCAAAAATATACAGAAGAGAGAAAAATTAAAATAATAGAAAATTCTCTTAAAGCTAACATAGCTTTTTTATCAGATTGTGCTGAAGCAAATTTAGAAGAATTAAAGTCAAAAAGAAAAACATTAAGCGCATTTCAAGAATGTATAGAAGGTCAAAGTGCGAACTCAGGATTAGAAAATGTGATTATAAAAACTTTAGAAGATTATATTGTCGGATTTAATGGTTGTTTAAGAGAAGATGCGGCTGTATCTTAGGCTGATTCATATGTTAGTACCATTTATTGTAAAGCAAAAAACTATGTAAATAACTAGGAGGAATAATATGGAATCAAAAAATCCTATTGAACAAATATTTAGAGATGATTTGGAAATATATTTAGAGTGTGATCCTGAAGGTGAATATGTACAGTCTTCATTTGAGCAACATGTAAAAAATGGTTCAATGTTTTTATTAAGTACTTCTGAGTTTGAAAAGCAAAATAAGCTCAGTGATTTGGAAGAGTCATTATTAGTATGGTTGGATAACTGTGAACCAGTAACTAGAAGAGATTTTACAGGATGGCGAAATACTCAGCTCAAAATGGAACTTGGACAAGAGATATCTGTTACTATTTGGGAGGGAGTATATTCATTCGTTAAGTATGAGGAAAATACTGATGACTTTAAAAGCGATAAATATACTACTTTTGCGATGATTTATCCAGGACACCCAAGATACTCTAGCTTTACAGGTATTCTTGTTGATATGGCTACAACATGTTTTAGACCAAAAGAAAAAGTAATAAAATTTTAATATATTGAATAAAAATAAAATATTTCACTCAACATATTAATAGGAGAGTGATAATATGAATTTACTTTGGAGCTTATTTGCAAAAACAGGAAAAGTTGAATACTACTTAAAATATAAAGAAGAAATGGGCAAAAACAAAAAATAGAATGGCTGAGTTAAGGCTATTTTTATTTACTTAAATATGGTATGATATGAATATAAAAAAGGGGTTAAAATGTGGAAGAAGTCGAAGGCATTATCGTTAGTGAAACTAACTATAGTGAAACATCAAAAATACTCAACATTATTACAAAAGAATATGGATTGATAGGGGTCATTGCTAAAGGGTGTCGTAGTTTGAAAAGTCCAATACGCAGTGTGGCTTCAAAACTTACGTATGGAAAATTTATGATTTACTATAAGAAAGATAAACTTTCTACTTTAACTGAAGTAAATATTTTGAACCCTCTTAAAAATTTAAAAACAGATATTACTAAAATAAGTTATGCTTCATATTTGTTAGAATTAAGTGAACAAGTATTCAAGCAACATACTGATGATATTTTGCCATTATTAATAGCGGGATTAATAAAAATTGATGAAGGATTTGATCCTTTAGTTATTATGAATATTATTGAGCTTAAATATCTAGACTTCTTAGGAGTCATGCCAGTTATTGATAGTTGTGCTGTATGTGGTAAAACTACGAATATCGTAACCTTATCAAGTTATCGTGGTGGCTATGTTTGTAAAGACTGCTATAATAATGAAAAAATGGTTAGTGAAAAAACTATTAAACTGATTAGAATGTTTTATTATGTTGATATTGCCAAAATATCAAAATTAGAATTAAGTGAACAAGCTAAAAACGAAATAAATATATTTTTAAATGATTATTATGATAGGTATACAGGTTTATATTTAAAAAGTAAAAAATTTATTAGAAATTTACAAAAAATAGGATATTAATCCTTTCTGCTAGTGTAAAGAGTTTTTGGGATTTTTGACAACATCGTCAGGAATCCTATTTTATTTATTTAATGCCTTAAGCAACTAGAGTCATAAGGATTGAATAGGTGTATTTCGGTAATATTTTTTTGAAGTTAATATAACCATTATTTTGAGTTGAAATCCATTTTTCATCACTGTAGAAGTTATTTCACCAAATACAGTTAATATTGTTCTAGGTAAATGGGCTTTAATATAATGTTTTGCTTTTCGTTCAATAGAACAATTATAACTTTTATCAATAGTTTCAAAAATAGAAATCAGACTTTCTTTAGCGATAGAGCATATTGATTGATCAAGAAAATTCAACAATTCTATATAGTTAAAAACATTTTTTCTGTTAGTGTAAAGAGTTTTGGGGATTTTTAATAAATTCTTAAGACTCTTTTATTT
>CAZIDO010000084.1:0-5075 GCA_964538005.1 uncultured Muribaculaceae bacterium | reverse complement strand
ACAACATCACTTCTAATCATAAATGGTGGAATGCAATAAGTAAATCCTTTATCAATCATAAAGTCTCTAGCATAACTTAACATCGCTGATGAAAGTCTTGCTACATCGCCCATTAAATAATAAAAACCGTTACCACTTGTACGTCCTGAACTTTCTTTATCTAAGCCATCAAATGAGGTGATTATATCAGCATGATATGGAATTTCATAATTTGGGACGATTGGTTCTCCAAATTTTTCGTTTTCCACATTTTTAGTATCATCTTCGCCAATTGGTACAGAATCATCCATTATATTTGGAATAACCATCATACATTCTTTTATTTTGGTTTCTAATTCTATTTCCGTTTGTTCTAATGCCAAAATTTGATCACCATATGTAGCAACTTCCTTTTTTATTATTTCAGTTTCTTCTTTTTTACCTTCACGTATTAAGTTTCCAATTAAAGCACTTTTTTCATTTTTTAAAGCCCTTAAATTATCCCCTTCCATTTTTGCTTCACGATATTTAATGTCCATGTCGTACACTTCGTCAACTAATGGTAATTTTTTATCTTGGAATTTCTTTCTAATATTTTCTTTTACTTTTTCTTTATCTTCTCTAATTAATTTTATATCTATCATTTTATCTCTCTTTTCTAAATTATTTTATTATAAGTTTTTGATTTTTAACATTTTCTGTTCTTTCAGCATAGTAATCTACTTTTGAACGATATGGACAATGATGTCCTTGTTCTAATTCTGTGAGTATGTCATCTATCAAGGTGATTTCAGCTTTTATTTCATCACCTAAATCGAGTCCATTATAAACAAGATATTTTACAGCTTGTCTTGCTGCTCTATATATTTCCAAACAGTTTTCAATGTCACCTGCTGTAAAACTATTATCAGTTGCATCCGCACTTTCTATATTATCTCTTTTACTTTCAAAGTATTTATAATGGCCATTATAAAAGTAATACTCGGTTTTTCTTCCACCAACTTCTCTAGTTACTTCAGCATCTAAATCTATCAGACTTACCATATCTCTTTCTAACGTTTGTTTTGTTGTTATGTTATTCATTGTTTACTTCCTCGCAAAGAATGTGTGAAAACAAAGTTTTTGGTTTCCCCCGACTTTTGTTCCATTTGTTCATCAACTAAATCTATAGTTTCCAAAATATCTTGTTTTTGATCTTGCCAATATTGTTTGGCACTTTTATAGACCTGAATATCTTGTTTTTTACTAGAATAATTAACTGCAGCACTTGATATGTTAGCACTAATTGGGTGAATTGCTAAAACAATTATATTTGCTTCAAGCTCCGATGTTATCCTATTAATTTTTCTATTATAAAATTCTATTTTTTTATCACTTTCATCTAATTTTTCTAATAACTCATCTCTTTCGCGAATCAGCGAATCTAATTCGTGTTCTAATTTTTCATCATTCATTTTCCCCACCTGCCGCTGGTAATAATATTAATTGTTTTGATGGCGGCTGTACTTTACTTTCAATCTCACTATCAATTGAAGAAACTCTTTGATCAATTTCATCAACTGCTTCTTGGCATTGTTCATAGACCTCTATATAATGTTTCTTTTTAGTTTCTTCTCGATTAATAGCTCGCGAGCAGTTCTTAATATCAGAATTAATGTCGCCTATTTCTCTTTCATATGTGCCAATAAATAGGGTGTTTGAACCTTTATTCAAAAGTGAAAACATAAAATTCTGATTCCTAAAATTAACAGCTGTTTGAAGTGTTCTTTCTTTCTTTTCACGATTTAATTTTAAAACATTTCTATGAGCGGTTAAGGCATTTATGCTTTTATTTATTTCTGATATTTTGCCCGCTACTTCTTGTTGTTTTTCTTCTTTATCTTGTTTAATTTTTAATAGTTTTTGTTTTTCTAATTCCAATTCACTAATAACTATTTGTAAGCTATCCATATTAACAAATCCTTTCAAAAAAAGACCACCTGTAGGAGCGCAATAAGCACGGTACCATCCTACTAGTAGTCTTAATTAATTTAACGGTGTTACCCGGCAACTTATTTTGTTGCACTCAGAAGTAGATTCATATAATCATTATATTAGTTTCCACCAAACACTAATTCTCTATAAATAATTAATTTTATTACTATTCTTCCTCATTGATTTATACAAAGATATTAACACATATTTTTCTTTTAGTCAAATATTACTTAGCTTCAAACCAGTTATTGCCATAATTAACATCTACTTGTAATGGAACTTCAAGTTTATAAACATTTTCCATAATCTCAGTAACTAAATCTTTTACTTGTTCTAGTTCATCCTCACAAGTATCGAAGATTAATTCATCATGTACTTGAATGATCATCTTACTTTTTAGTTTATGTAGTTTGAAGGCTTCATATACCTTAACCATTGCTAATTTAATAATATCTGCACTAGTTCCTTGTATTGGAGTATTTAAAGCGATACGCTCGCCACTTTGGCGAATAACATAAACAGTATTTTTTAATTCTGGAATATTACGTTTACGGTGAAATAGAGTTCTAACATAGCCATTTTCTTTAGCTAAAGCAATTGTATTATCCATATAATCTTTAATACCAGGATATGTTTCTAAATAAGTATCAATAAACTTTTTAGCGTCTACAGCTTTAATATCTAAATTTTCACCTAAGCCAAAACCACTAATACCATAAATAATTCCAAAGTTAACAGCTTTAGCAACTCTTCGCATATTTGGCGTAACTAAATCAGGTTCTACTTTAAAAATGTCTCCTGCTGTTTTAGCATGAATATCCATGCCATCATTAAAAGCTTTTTCTAAAGCAGGAACATCAGCAATATGCGCTAAAATGCGAAGTTCTATTTGTGAATAATCCGCCCCGACTATATATTGATTGACTGGAACAAAGGCTTTTCTAATTGATCTACCATAATCATCTCTAATCGGGATATTTTGAAGATTTGGTTCTATTGAAGATAGTCTTCCAGTTCTTGTTAAGTTTTGAGTATAAATAGTATGGATTTTTCCATCATCCATTATATATCCAAGTAATCCTTCAATATATGTACTATAAATTTTAGATAAGCCTCTATACTCTAATACCTTATTAATAATTGGATGTTTATCTTTTAATTTATGTAAAACATCTGCTGCAGTGGAAAAACCACTAGCTGTTTTTTTACCATGTGGTAACTCTAGTTTTTCAAATAATATTTCGCTTAATTGTAATGGTGATGATATATTAAAATTAGTTCCTGCCATATTATAAATATCATTAGTTAATAATTCTAATTTAAGTTTTATTTCTTGGCCCATTGCAATTAGTTTGTTTTGATCAATTAAAACACCTTCATGTTCCATATCAGCTAAAACTGTTGATAGTGGTAATTCTACTTTACTAAACAAGTCTTTTACTTCTTCTTGTTTTAGTCTTTCTTCAAAGAATTTTTTTGTTTCAAAAATAAATTTGGCACGCATAACACATGATTTGGCAATTTCCTCTTCACTTGGCATTTTTAAATGAATGAATTTTCCATATATTGTTTCATAGAAGTCTATTTTTTCATCTATTTCGTTGGCCAAATAAGCAACATCATCTTTAACATTATAATCAAGCAATGCCCCTGCAATCATGGTATCAAAAGTAAAGTTATCGACTTCAATTCCCTGCCATTTTAGCGATACTATTAATTTTTTTAAATCATATGTGTATTTAATGTTTTCTGTTAAAAATTTAGGATTTTGTTTTAATACTTCTAAAGGAATAAAACCACTTATTTTTTCATTATAAATACCCATTCCTAAGATTGGAGCTTTATGATAATTGGAACCAAAAACCTCTAAATAAACAGCTACTTCGCCTTCTATTTTTAACCCTTCAATATTTTTAATAATTTTAACACTTATTTCTTTTTTAGGAGTATTATTTATCTTTTTAAGAAACGAATAGAATTCTAACTCTTCATATAATTTATTTAAAGTTTCTGTATCAGCTTCTTTATATTTAATATCATTAATATCTATTTCCATTGGCACATCTCTAACAATAGTTGCTAGGTCGTAACTCATATATGCATTTTCTTTATCATTAATTAATTTTTCTTTTAATTTACCAGCAATATTATCAATATTTTCATATACCCCATCTAAAGTTTTATACTGTTGTAATAATTTTAATGCTGTTTTTTCACCCACTCCTTTAACACCAGGAATATTATCAGAAGCATCCCCCATTAAAGCTTTCAAATCGATTACATTAATTGGTTTAATGCCATATTCTTTTTCAAATGATTGTTCATTATATCTAATATAGTCTTTTTGTTTTAATAATTTTATATCAACGTCACTAGAAATTAATTGTAATAAATCTTTATCACTACTAACTATTGTCCCAATATATTCTGAGTCTTTATTACAATACTCACTAAAAGTACCAATAATATCATCAGCCTCATAATTATCAATTTCATAATACTTAATTCCCATGGCAGTTAGAAGTTGTTTAGCTAATGGAAATTGTAATTTAAGCTCATTAGGTGTTTCTACTCTTCCATCTTTATACGTATCATATTTTTCATGTCTAAATGTTTTTCCTTTATCGAACGCCACTATAATATATTCTGGTCCTTCTTCATTTACTATTTTATTAATCATATTAGTAAAGCCAAATAATGCATTGGTTGGAAATCCTTTGCTATTGTTCATAAAATTGCCATTATAGGCAGTTGCATAATAGCTTCTAAATAATAAATTATTACCGTCAACTAAAATTATTTTTTTCATTTTATCACCATATTCATTATAACACGTATATTTGTAATTAGTAAATTTAATGGATATTTGCAATAAAAAACGCTTACTTTTTTGGTAAGTATTTTTTATTGTATAACTATTTTAATTTATAAGGGTCTGACGATGTTCCTGCCCCCGATAAATTGATTGTTGATTTTAGATAGAACGCAGGACGAACGCCGCCACTGCTGTATGCGCTGTTGTTGTTGACATCGCCAGTACTGTAGACAACGAAAGCATTAAGACGAGTGCCAAGGGAAGGCGAGATTGTCCACCACCAATAGCCTGATTTATATAGATAATT
>CAZIDO010000083.1:0-5115 GCA_964538005.1 uncultured Muribaculaceae bacterium | reverse complement strand
TTTCAAATTAATTATATTTTTATTTAGTGAGTACTTGACAGGTACTAGCATCTAATTGCATTTTTTTGTTTTAAGAAGGGAGTAGAAAACCATTAAATTTGTCTTAACAATAAGCAAGTGGGGCGTTTGGCCAAAATAAAAACCAACATTAATTGGTTTTAAGCTTCTTTAGAAACAATTTTATTTAAAGTTCTAAGTTCTCTAGCCGTAATTCTTACTTTTTTACCATTAATAGTAATTGTTTGTAAATTAGGTTTGAATGCATGTCTAGTTGAGTTCAACGCATGAGAACGACGGTTTCCATATAAAGGTTTAGTATTTGTTGCTTTTCTTGCCATCGGTTATACCTCCTTAAGTTTTTTTCTTCGCTATACCACTTTATCATAAATATTTAGCAAAGTCAAATATTTTCCCTTAAATTATATGAAAAAATAACTAAAACATTTCAAAAAGTTGAAAAATATAGTAAAATGATATTAGAAGGTGATAGGATGAATTATGTACCACTTAATATAAAAACTGGAAATTACTTATTATCCAGTATGATTAAGATTCCTGATTTGGTTAAAAAAGCTAAAGAAAACGGTTTAAAAGCTCTAACTATCACCGATAATAATATGTATGGTGTTATTGATTTCTATAAAGAATGTGTTAAAAATGATATCAAACCAATAGTTGGTTTGGAAGTTGAAATCGAAGAAAAAATAATTTTGTACTGTCAAAACTATGAAGGATATAAAAATTTAATTAAATTATCCACCATAATGTCTGAAAAAGAATTAACTTTAGAAGATTTAAACATATATAGTTCAAATATAATATGTATTATGCCTTATGAAAGCAGAAAAATATATAATGACTTAAATAAAATATATAAATATATATTTATCGGCTATAAAGATCAAACAGAAAAAGAAAAAATAAAAAGTTCAAATACTGTTTACATGAATGAAATTCTTTGCTTAGAAAAACAAGATGAACAATTTTTAAAATATTTATACGCCATAAAAGAGGGCAAATTAGCTGTTGAAATAATTTTGGATAAAACCAATGTTAGTTTATTCCCGCTTCATAATATAAATGAAGAAAACAATCAAAAAATATATGAATTATGTAATTTAGAAATAAATTTTCATCAGAATTTAATGCCTTTATATAATACTGAAAATAGTTATGAATACTTAAAACAAAAATGTATTGAAGGCTTAAAAAAAATATTTGGTAGTGAAGTCGCTAAACCGTATGCTGTAAGATTAAAATATGAATTAGATGTTATTAGTAAAATGGGATTCTGCGATTACTTTTTAATCGTGGCTGATTACGTTAATTACGCTAAAGATAACAATGTTTTAGTGGGCCCGGGCAGGGGAAGTTCGGCGAGTTCATTAGTCGCTTACTTGTTAAATATTACGACGGTTGATCCGATTAAATATAATTTGTTATTCGAAAGATTTTTAAACCCTGAACGTATTTCAATGCCCGATATCGATGTTGATTTTGAAGATGCTAAAAGAGATTTAGTTGTAAAATATTGTATTAATAAATATGGTGAGAAAAAAGTCGCCCCAATTATTACGTTTGGGACTTTAGGGCCTAGACAAGCCATTAAAGATGTTGGTAGGGTTGTCGATGGGGAACCTAAAAAATTAGATATTTTAAGTAAATTGATGAATCCCTTTGTATCCTTAAATGAAAATTATAAAAATGCTGAAGTAAAAAGGTTTTTAGATTTCAATAAAGAATTAAAAACAATTTATCAAATGGCTATTAAATTTGAAGGGCTAAAACGTCATACTTCAATTCATGCTGCCGGTATAGTTATGTCTAAATATAATTTAGATGAGGTGATACCTTTAGATAAGAGTCATAATTCCTTTTATACAACTGGGTATGACATGGACTATTTAGAAGAAATAGGACTACTTAAAATGGATTTTTTAGGTCTTAAAAATTTAACTTTAATCCACAACATTTTAGATGAAATTCCAGAACTTACATTTGACAATATTAAAGATGATGATGAACAAGCTTTGAGTATTTTTACAATTGCTAATACAGTTGGAATATTTCAATTTGAGTCTGATGGGATGATGAACTTCCTTAAAAAATTCAAACCTAATACCTTTGAAGATATTATTGCTGCTTTAGCACTTTATCGTCCGGGACCAATGAAAAATATTGATACTTATATTCGCCGTAAACAAGGTAAAATTAAAGTTGAATATCTTCATCCTGATTTAGAAGAAGTTTTAAAACCAACGTATGGTATTATTGTTTATCAAGAACAAATAATGCAAATTGCTAATATAATGGCAGGTTATAGTTTGGCAGAAGCTGATATTTTAAGAAAAGCTATGAGTAAGAAAAAAGAAAGTATTTTATTAAAAGAAAAAGATAAATTTATTAAACAAAGTATTGAACGCGGATATGAAGAAAATACAGCGACTGAAGTTTATAATTTAATTTTAAAATTTGCTGACTATGGTTTCCCACGTTCTCATTCGGCAGCGTATGCGACAATATCTTACCGTATGGCTTATTTAAAAGCTCATTACCCAAAACTATTTATGAAACACTTACTTTCAAGCGCGATTAATAGTGAATATAAAACTAAAGAATACATGTATGAATGCAAATTAAATAATATTGAAGTTATAAGCCCAGATATTAATCAAAGTATGGATAATTATATAACAACAGAAAGTGGTATTATTTTTCCATTAACTAATATTAAAAATGTTGGGATGGGAGCAGTACGTGCAATTTTAGAAGAACGTGGCAAGTCACCATTTAAAGATATATTTGATTTTGTTAGGAGATGTTATGGAAAAGCTGTAACAACTAAAACTATTCTAAATTTAATATTAGCAGGGGCCTTTGATAAATTAGGATATAATAAAAATACCTTGATTACTAATCTAGAAATAATACTTAATTATGGTGAGATAGGGGAGCTGCTAGATAGTGATGATTTCAAACCAGAAATTGAAAGATTACCAGAGCTTTCTAAAACCGAAATCATGAATAGTGAGTTAGAAGTATTCGGCTTTTATTTAAGTGATCATCCAGTTACTGAATATAAATTAAGATATCCCAAAACAGTCGAATTAAGATATTTAGATGATTATTTCGACCGGTTAGTGGAAATAGTTGTTTATGTCGATAAAATTAAAATAGTTGAAACTAAAAAAAGAGAAAAAATGATGTTTATTACTGGTAGTGATGAGTTAACAAAATTAGATATAGTGGTTTTTCCCAAAATATATAAACGATTTGCCGAACCGCAGATAGGGGATATCTTATTAGTAACAGGTAAGGTTGAAAAACGTTTTGATCAATTACAATTGTCAGTAACCGTTATTAAAAAATTAAATAATTAAAAGGCTATATTTTTTAATGAAAAAATGTTATTATTAATATAGAGGTGATAAAAGAATGAATAGGGACAAAATGAAAATGGTGATTATATATGTCCTAATATTTATAATCCTTGGATTAGTAGGATATTTAATTTATTTTTCCTTAAATCAAAATACTAAAACAGAAGAAAAAAAACCAGCCCCTGAACAACCTAAAGTAACTGAAAGGATGGCAAAAGTAGCAGCATCTTGTACTTTTGATGTTAATTTAAGTGAATTTGGGGAAATGTTAAATGACAGTACTAAACTTTGTGATGGACTAAATAAATATAATATTAGTGGAATCACTTTAGACGGTAAAGAACAAAAAATAGTGGTTATTTATAATAATGGAACAAGTGCTAATAAAACTGGAATTTATTTAAATGATCAAAAAATAATTAGCAAGGCTTCTACAAATAATCAAAATATTTTAGGTGTATTTGATAGTAAATTATTTATTTTATCTAAAGGCCAAAGTAGCGGAAATGTTGAAGTTTATAATGGACAGGGAATATCTGTATATAATTTATCAGAAACTTTAAGCAGAGTTCAAATAAACGATGCGGCTTTTATAGAAATTAATAAAACTAATCCAACTTTCAATTCAATTTTATCAATTCAAAATATTGATATGAATAGTTTTAGTTTTGCTGAAGGTGAATTTACTTTTAGTAGTGACACTAAATTAGGATGTAATGGATATGCATATAAAGGTTCAAGTTATAAAGTAACTTATAAAGGAAACAGCTTTGAAGCCCCAGCATTTATCAATACTAACGCGTGTCAATAAGAAAAAAATAGACTAATTTAAGTCTATTTTTCTATTTAATGCGTCCGCTTATCTTACTAACGATATTATCTTTTTCTTCTTCACTGCTTTTAGCCCACAACATTTCAAAAAATACACCTAGTCCTGGTAAAGTTTCTTCCACATTTTCGCTAATTGATGATGTGATAGAATCTTTAATTTCTTTGTCGTTAGAATCTTTAAAATTATTTTTAATATAGTCCCTAATGCTAATATCCATAATATCATTTCCTTTCTATATTAATTATGGGCGAAAAAATAAATTTTTATTCGATAATATATATTTTTATTTTAAAATAGTGTATAATTAAACTAAGATTGGAGGAATGAATATGATCGCACTTATTGTTATTGGTGTAATAGTTCTGTTATTAGTAATTTACGTAGTAGCAACTTACAATGGCTTAGTTAATTTAAAAAACAAAGTTAAAGATAGTTGGGCTCAAATTGATGTTCTATTAAAAAGAAGAAATGATTTAATTCCTAACTTAATAGAAACAGTTAAAGGGTATGCTGCGCATGAGCAAGGAACCTTAGATGCTGTTGTTGAAGCTCGTAATAAGTCAGTTGGGGCTAATACTCCACATGAAGAAATGGCTGCTGCTGGTGAATTATCACAAGCTTTAGGACGTTTATTCGCAATATCAGAAGCTTATCCTGATTTAAAAGCTAATACAAATTTCTTAGATTTACAAAATAATTTAAGAGATACAGAAGATAAAATTTCTTATGCTAGACAATTCTACAATGATGCAGTTATGATTTATAAGAACAAATTAGAAATGTTCCCATCAAATGTAATTGCTAATATGTTTGGATTCAAACCAGAAGAATTTTTTGAAGCCGAAGAAGCTGATAAAGAATTACCAAAAGTACAATTTTAAGAAAGTATTAAAACTTTCTTTT
>CAZIDO010000082.1:0-5116 GCA_964538005.1 uncultured Muribaculaceae bacterium | reverse complement strand
AAACACTTCAATTATGAAGTGTCTTTTTTATTGATCTAAAGCTTTTAAGGATTCAATCATATCAATCTTTTTCATTGGTCTATAAGTAATCAATCTAATAATAATTACCGCAGCAATTGTAATTAAGAATGAATATATATAACTTAGAAAATGAATAACTTTTAAAAACATAATATTATCAGTTTCGGCTGTTATAATAATATATTGGTGGAAAACAATACCTAATAATAGTCCAATAGTAATACCAATAATTGTTAAAATAATTGTTTCTCTAAACACATAACTAGAAATTTCATAATCTTTAAACCCTAAAACTTTTAAAGTAGCAATTTCTCGTTTACGTTCATTAATATTAATAATAACCAAATTATATAAAACAATTAACGCAAGTAGACATGAAGCTCCAATAATCAAATAAACAATTTTATTCATGCCTTCAATAATGCTGTCATAAGCTTTGATATTATCACTTGAGAAGTTAATAGCAATAGCATTATTATTTTTAAGAACATTAGTAGCAACTTTATCATGACTAGTGTTGTTCATATCGGCTAGAACCATATTATATTTAGTTTGTTCTTTCTTAATTTCATTTAAATAGCTAGGATTTAAATAAATATAGTGTAAAGCGTAATTTTCAGTAATATCTGCTACATATAACATATATAAATTATTTGAACTATCTCTAATATTAATAGTGTCACCAATATTTACTTTCAATAATTTAGCCATTTTAGCACTTATAACGGCTCCATAATCAGACAGATTAATTGTTTTATTATTAACTGTGCTTTTTAGACTAATATATTTTTTAAAATCTTTAGAATCTTTTGGGGCAATAACATACACATCATGTTTTTTATTCTTTGCATTAAATGTATAAGCTTCTTGATTAATTAACAAAGGATTAGTAATTTTATTTTCTTTAAAAGTAGTTTCTAAAGAAGTAGGTAAAACTTCAGTTTCTTCATTCAAACTAATTAGAGCGTCATATTTCAAAATCTTACCATATTGTAGATTAGCAATACTATTAATTCCATCACGCAGACCAAAACCAGTAAGTAGCAAAGCCGTACATCCGGCAATACCAATAATTGTCATAAATACGCGTTTTTTATATCTAAATATATTTCTAGTTGTTACTTTCCATGTAAATGATAAATGTTTCCATATAAAGTTTATTTTTTCTAACAATACCGTTTTACCCATTTTAGGAGCTTTGGGGCGTAACAAAATAGCCGGTTTAGTTTTAAGTTCTTTCATACATACATATATAGCAACACCAATTAATAAAATAGAAGCATATGTAAGCATTAGGAAGAAAGATACTGGCTTTACCGTAACAATTAAGTCTGGCAAAATATAATTATAGTCATAAATTCCATAAACAATTCTAGGAATTAAATTGTAACCAACAGATAAACCAATTGAAACACCAATTATACTAGCAATAAAACAATAAAAGATATATCCACGTACAATTTTAAATTTACTATAACCTAAAGAGGCAAAGATTCCCATTTCATTACGTTCTTCTTCAATTAATCTAGTCATTGTATTCAGACACATTAAAATGGCAACGACAATAAAGAAAATAGGGAAGACCTTGGCAATTGATTCAACTTTACTGGCGTCTTCATAAAAACTAGTATATCCATTATTATTGGTACGATTTAATAAATACCAATTTGGTTTTTCAATTGTTTTTAATTTATCTTCAGCATCTTTTATTTTATTATTAGCATCTTCAGTTTTAGTTTCTAATTCTTGAATACCACTATTATATTTATCAAAGCCTTCATTTATAGTTTTTAAAGTACTATCTAATTTTGCTTTATTTCTAGTAATAATATTTTGACTTTGTTCAAATTCAGTATTAGCTTTTTCTTTACTTCTATTTAAAGTTGCTTGTAATTCATCAAGTTTTTTAATATTATTACTAATTAAAATCAAATCATCATATTTAGTTTTAATTTCCTCACAATTATTTTGACAACTATCTAGCTGGGTTTTTAAATCATTAATTGTATTATCTAAATTATCGGTAGTTAAGCCGTAATCATTTAAACTTTTTATAATTTTATTGCGAGTACTACTAATTTGGTTTTGGCTTGCTGCAAACTCATTACTAGCATTAACTTTTTCATTATTTAATTTATTTTGAGAACTATTAATCTTATTATATCCAGTATTAACTTCATTTAGTCCATCATCAAGTTTAATTTTAGTGTCATTAAGCTCTTTTTTATAGTTTTTAATTTCATTATTTAATTTTTCTTTGGCTTCAGAAATTTCTAAAGTGGCATTTTTTAAAATTTCTTCATATCTTTTAGTTTCCTGTAGTGGTTTTACGGCTTGTAGCTCTTTATCAAGCTTATTAATAGTATTATTGTAATTATCACTGTAGGAAGCAGTTTTTATTGTATCTTTAGCGATAATATAAGCTTCAGTATAGTAATCCATAATAAATGTATCTTTCAAAACAAAAATAAATGATTCTAACTTCCCATTTCCGACATTAGCAATACCTTTATCTTTTCCAACATATAAAGCTGAGTCAATTAATCCAACTACTTTACAAGAAGAAATATTTATATAGTCGCTTAGTTTTTCTTTTTTAAAAACAGGGGAGTCATTTAATTTAAAATAATTTGCATCGCCTAAACATTCATTTTCTTTTTTAGGCATTCTTCCATCTTTTAAAGTAACCTTATTTATATTAGTTTCTAAAGCATGAACTCTAATACCATTTCCATCAACTAAAACGTCCAAAGAGTAACTAGGAATAACTTTAGAAGTGTGATTTAATTTATTTAATGAATCAATGTCGTCATTAGTAAGCCCCATGGTTGAGGTTATTTTATAATCCATAAGTAAACTTTTATCATAATAGTTATCAAGGGTCTTTAGCATATCTGGTGATGCCCCTCTTAAACCAGCAAAAAAACCAGTACCTAAAGCAACTATTAAGACTACCGATAAAAATCTACCAAAAGAGTTTTTAATTTTAACAAGAGAAGTTTTGAATAGTAAAAACATTACCAGTCAAGTTCCTTTATTGCTAAAGGCGATTCATTAATAGTAACTTTTTCAACCTTACCATTTTTCATATGAATAACCTTATCAGCGATTTTTGCTATTTCAGCATTATGAGTAATAATAATAGTTGTCATTTGATATTTTGTAACCATCTCTTGTAAAAGCTCTAATACTTTGCGGCCGGTTTTAGAGTCTAATGCTCCAGTCGGTTCATCGCATAGTAATAATTTAGGATTTTTAGCAATAGCTCTAGCAATTGCTACACGTTGTTGCTCCCCTCCTGATAATTGGGCCGGGAAGTTTTTAAGACGATTTTTTAAACCAACTCTTTCTAAGCAGGTAGCAGGATCAAGAGGATTTTTACATATTTGACTAGCAAGTTCAACATTTTCTAAAGCAGTGAGGTTCTGAACCAAATTATAAAATTGAAATACAAATCCAATGTCGTAGCGTCTATACAGTACTAATTTTTTATTGTTATATTGAGCAACATTTTCTGAATCGACAATTACATCGCCACTATCGCAAGAATCCATTCCACCAAGTATATTCAAAACGGTTGTTTTACCAGCACCAGAAGGCCCTAAAATAACGGTTAATTTTCCATAATCAATATCGAAAGTGACTCCATCCAAAGCCTTAATTTTAATTTCACCCATGGTGTATTCTTTTTTTAACTTCCTAAGTGTAATATATGCCATAATAAACCTCCTATTCTACGAACATTATAACACGTATAATGCTGATTAGTAAATGAGACGATTTGAAATTTATTAAATTCACTAGATAATCTTCAATTTGGTTTATACCAATTATATCAGCGGTTTTAAAATAACTTTTTTGATGGTATAGTGCTTTCTTTTTATTTTTCTAGTTTAAGAATGTGAGGAGTTACTTTTGTATTGTCCTATGTAATAAGTTTAATGATAAAATATGAAATTAAAAAAATCTGATTGCATGAAAGGACGATTTTTTATGACAAGTATATTGGCTATTGATGTAGCTAAAAAAGTATTTTCGACTTTAAAAAGATTGAAAAGAATTTGTACAGAGTAATTATATTAAACAAAAAACAACAGATCAAAGTGTCTGTTATTTTTATATCAATTATTTATTAATAATTTCAGCTTTACATAGTGATACGAATGATGGATTGCTATTATTGTTTCCAACAACAACTACCATACCATATTCACTTTTTAAAATAGTTCCCTGAGCCACTGTTTGACCGCCAGCTTTTATATCCACACTAGAAGTTCCAATAGGCAAGTATGAACGAATTGCCGCTTCGCAGTTAGCATCACAACCGGTAGGTAGTGGAGTAGGCGCTGGTAAATAAGTAATAGCATTATTATAAGTACTACTTGTTATTGTAATAGAAGCAATACGGCATAGTGAAACAGCCTCTTCAGGGGTACCCTGATTATTAACTAATTGGAATAAACCAGAATTTGGATTATTGTTTGGTGCTGGTAAAAGTGCTCCTGGACGACCACTAATGTTATTTCCACTTTCCATGGCAACAATTAAAGTGTCATTTGGGTATAACGCAATAATTTGTTGAACAATGTTACGCATTTGGTCAACACAGAAGCACCCTGTTGTATTAGCAATACTTCCTGTGGGTCCCGTCGGACCAGTTACATTGCTTGGAGCACCTGTAGGTCCTGTCGGCCCAGTTGGTCCCGTCGGACCAGTTACATTGCTTGGAGCGCCTGTAGGTCCCGTCGGACCAGTTACATTGCTTGGAGCGCCTGTAGGTCCCGTCGGCCCAGTCGGCCCCGTTGGCCCAGTTGGTCCAGTGGGTCCCATCGGTCCACCAGAAGGTCCAGTCGGTCCGGTAGGCCCTGTAGGGCCTTGAATAGTACAACAGCTAGGTTTACATTGTTCATCGTGCTCTATTTTTCTTAGAGCATTTTCATAGATATCCATAAAATTCTCCTTTCTATATATAATATGGAGTTTTTGATTATCGGTATAGTTAATCTAAATAGATAATTAAAAAAACAAACCCATAGGTTTGTCAGACCGTTGACAAAGTCAATGGTCTTTTCTTTTAAAGCAAAGTATGATATAC
>CAZIDO010000081.1:0-5127 GCA_964538005.1 uncultured Muribaculaceae bacterium | reverse complement strand
TTGGACTAAAAGAAGCTAAAGAAATTGCTGATAATGGCGGAGCTGTTAAAGAAGCAGTTGCTACAGCTGAAGCTGAAGAATTAAAAGCTAAATTCGAAGAAGCTGGCGCTACTGTAGAATTAAAATAATTAATAACAAATAAAGGCAAGCCTGCACTCTGTAACGAGAGTGTGGGCTTTAGCCGTCATTTAAAGGAGAAAAAAATGTCTCATTATTTTACCAATGAAAATTTAAAGAGTGATGAAAAAATCACTAAAGCAAAAATTGGTGACCATGAATATAAATTTTATGTCGATAATGGGGTGTTTTCCAAAAGGGGTTTAGACTTTGGAACTAGATCGCTTTTAGAAAATTTAGATTTAGAAAATATCCATGGTGATGTTTTGGACTTCGGCACCGGCTATGGTCCAATCGGTATTTATGTAGCTAGTAATACAAAATCGAATGTCGATATGATTGATATCAACAAAAGAAGTTTGTTACTTGCAAATAAAAATGCCGAAATAAACCAAGTAAAAGTTAATATTTTCGAAAGTAATATCTATGAAAATGTTAATAAAAAATATGACTATATAATTACAAATCCACCAATTAGAGTGGGAAAAGAAATATTATATAAGATATTATTTGGGGCTAATAACTACTTAAAACCAGATGGAGAAATGTGGTTAGTAGTAAGCAAAGACCAAGGTGCAAAAACTTTGGCTAAAAAGCTCGAAGAAACTTATGAAGTCGATATTATTGATAAAAACAAGGGCTTTTATATAATAAAAGCCAAAAAACATTGACAATTTGTCAAGAAGTGTATATAATTATAAATTGGCGACATATACTTTTCTTCAGTATATGAAATAATCCAAAAAACTAGTTTATAGGGGTGAAAGATTGGCTTATACAATACAAAAAATCAATGACAAACGCGAGCGAAGAAGCTATGCAAAAACAAAGAATGCGATTGAACTTACAAACTTATTAGACATCCAAAAAGCATCATATGACTGGTTTATGACCGAAGGTATTCAAGAAGTATTTGATGATATATTCCCAGTGGAGAGTTTCACTGGTAATTTGTCGTTAGAATTTGGCGAATACTCATTGGAAGAACCAAGATACTCAATTAAACAATGTAAAGAAAGAGACGCTACTTTTGCAGCGCCATTAAAAGTTGAAGCTAGACTTTTCAATGTGGAAACTGGAGAAGTAAAAGAACAAGAAATTTACTTGGGCGATATGCCAATAATGACTGACAGTGCATCATTTATCGTAAATGGATCTGAAAGAGTAATTGTTTCACAATTAGTTAGATCACCATCAGTTTATTTTGGTAGAGAAGTTGATAAGAAAAACGGTAAAGTAACTGTTGGTGGTCAACTTATTCCTAATAAAGGTACATGGTTAGAATACGAAACAGACGCGAGAGATGTAGTTTACGTTCGTATCGATCGTACCAGAAAAGTTCCAATTACTACATTATTAAGAGCAGTTGGACTTTCAAGCGATGCTGATATCGTTGACTTATTTGGTGAAGATGATTATATCTTAAAAACAATTGAAAAAGATACAAATAAAAACACTGATGAAGCTTTAATCGATATTCATGCAAAACTAAGACCAGGAGAACCTTCAACATTAGAAAGTGCGAAGAACCAATTAATCGTTAGATTCTTTGATGCTTTCCGTTATGATTTGGCCAAAGTAGGTCGTTATAAATTCAATAAAAAATTGAATGTTTTAGAGCGCTTATTAGGTTGTACTTTAGCTGAGAACATTAAAGTTGGTAAAGAGATAATTGCTAAATCTGGAGATGTTGTTACTAAAGAGTTATTAGCAACTTTAAAACCAATATTTGCTGAAGGATATGGTAAAAAAGAAGTTTTAATTAATAGTGACTTAGATACTTATAATGAAGTTCAAACAATTAAAGTTTATTCAAAAGTAAATAAAGATAAAATTGTTAACATTATTGGTAACGATAGTGACGCTGATATTAAACGTTTAACAATTTCTGATATTTATGCTTCAGTATCTTATTACTTAAACCTTTTAGAAGGTATTGGTAATTACGACGAAATCGATCATTTATCAAATAGACGTGTTCGTCAAGTAGGGGAATTATTACAAAATCAATTTAGAATCGGTGTTAGCCGTATCGAAAGAATGATTAGAGATAGAATGAGTACCCAAGATATTAATGAAGTAACCCCAAAGAGTTTAATTAATATTAGACCATTAACAGCTGCTGTTAAAGAATTCTTTGGCTCATCACAACTATCACAGTTCATGGATCAAATTAATCCTATTTCAGAATTAACTAATAAAAGAAGATTATCTTCTCTAGGACCTGGCGGACTATCAAGAGATAGAGCTGGTTATGAAGTTCGTGACGTTAATCCATCACATTATGGTAGATTATGTCCAGTTGAAACACCAGAAGGACCAAATATCGGACTTATTACTTCATTAGCAAGTTACGCTAAAATAAATGAATATGGGTTCATTATGACACCATATCGTAAAGTGGCTAACAGTGTTGTAACTGATGAAATTCATTACATGACAGCTGATGAAGAATTAGATTACTATATCGCACCAGCAACTGTTAAATTTAATGATAAAATGGAAATTATTGCCGACCGTGAAACTGTCAGATATCATACTGATACTTTAATGGTTGAAAAAAACATCATCGATTACATGGAAGTATCTCCACAACAAGTAATTTCAATTACAACTAGTGGAATTCCATTCCTTGAACACGATGATGGTAAACGTGCCTTAATGGGTGCGAACATGCAACGTCAAGCAATTCCATTATTAAAAGCTGAAGCACCATTAATTGGTACTGGTATTGAAGCAACTGCTGCTAAAGATTCAGGTGCCGTTATTATTGCAAAAGCTGATTGTGTAGTTGACTACGTTGATGCTAAAAAAATTATTGTTAAAAATGCTAAAGCAACTGACACTTATTATTTAGATGGTTTTGAAAAGAGTAATAACAATACTTGTTATCACCAAAAACCAATTGTAAGTAAAGGTGACAAAATTAAAAAAGACCAAGTTATCGCTGATGGTCCAAGTATAGATCAAAGTGAAATGGCTTTAGGTAAAAACGTTACAGTTGCGTTTGTTAACTTTGACGGATATAACTATGAAGATGCGGTTGTCTTAAATGAAAGATTAGTTAAAGATGACGTATATACATCAATTCATATTAGAGATTACGAAATTGAATGTCGTGATACAAAATTAGGTACTGAAGAATTTACTAGAGATATTCCAAACGTTAGTGAAGAAGCTCGTAAAAACTTAGATGAAGACGGAATTATTCGTATCGGTACCGAAGTTAAAGATGAAGATATCTTAGTTGGTAAAGTTACTCCTAAAGGAATGGCTGAACTTACAAGTGAAGAAAAATTACTACATGCGATTTTTGGAGAAAAAACTAGAGAAGTAAGAGACACTTCTTTAAGGGTCCCTCATGGTGGTGGTGGTATCATTCACGATATCCAAGTTTTAACTAAAGAAAATGGCGATGATTTATCAGCCGGTGTAAGTAAAAAAATCCGTGTTTATATCGCTCAAAAACGTAAAATTTCTGTTGGGGACAAAATAGCTGGTCGTCATGGAAATAAAGGTGTTATTTCATTAGTACTTCCAGAAGAAGATATGCCTTACATGGAAGATGGACGTACAGTAGATGTATTATTAAATCCACTTGGAGTTCCATCACGTATGAATATCGGTCAAATTCTAGAATTGCATTTAGGAATGGCTGCTAAAACATTAAATGTTCATGTAGCAACTCCAGTCTTTGATGGTGCTACTAGAAGTGAAATTATCGAAGCTTTAGAAGAAGCAAAATTACCAACTGATGGTAAGATGACATTATATGATGGACGTACTGGTCAACCTTTCGATCATCGTATTGCGGTAGGAGTCATGTATATGATTAAACTTGACCACATGGTTGATGATAAATTACATGCACGTTCTACAGGTCCTTACTCATTAGTAACACAACAACCACTTGGTGGTAAAGCACAATTTGGTGGACAACGTTTCGGAGAAATGGAAGTTTGGGCTCTATATGCTTATGGTGCTGCTAATATCCTTCAAGAAATGATGACTATCAAATCGGATGATGTTACTGGTAGGGTTAAAGTATACGAATCATTAGTAAAGGGTGAAGACTTACCTAAATCAGGAGTTCCAGAATCATTTAGAGTTATTATTAAAGAATTCCAAGCACTAGGTTTAGATATCACTGTTTTAAATAATGATGGTGAATTTGTTGAACTTAAAGAATTAGAAGAAGCAGAAAAAGAGAGCTTTGTTGTTGAATCTGAATTGGAAAATGAAATCTTAAAAAATAAAGAAGATATTGAACCAGTAGAAGCTAATGAATTAGCTAGTGAACTAGATGATTTAGAAGATGACACGGAAGATAGCTTAGATGCTTTGGACGATAAAGATTTTGAAGAAGATATTATGGAGAGAGGTGAGAATTAATGGACGCTAATAGTTTTGACGGCTTAAGAATTGCCATTGCCTCACCAGAAAAAATCCGTTCTTGGTCATATGGTGAAGTAAAAAAAGCGGAAACAATGAATTACCGTACTTTAAAACCAGAACGTGATGGATTATTCTGTGAAAAAATATTCGGACCAACTAAGGACTTTGAATGTTCTTGTGGAAAATATAAAAGATTAAGATATAAAAATATTATTTGTGATAGATGTGGAGTTGAAGTTACAAGGGCTAAAGTACGTCGTGAACGTATGGGGCATATTGAACTTGCTACTCCTGTATCACACATTTGGTTCTTTAAAGGTGTACCATCAAGAATGGGTCTAGTATTAGATATGTCACCAAGAGAACTAGAAGAAGTTTTATACTTCGTTTCTTATGTTGTTTTGGATGCCGGAGACACTCCATTAGAGAAAAAACAAACTATCAGCGATAAAGAATACCGTGCTTATATGGAAAAATATGGTACTAGCTTTAGAGTTGGTATGGGTGCTGAGGCCATAAGAGAATTACTAGGTCAAGTTGATTTAGAAGGCGAAGTAGAACAAATTAAAAAAGAAATCGATGAAATCAAAGATGCTGCTAGTCAAAAACGTATTC
>CAZIDO010000080.1:3376-5143 GCA_964538005.1 uncultured Muribaculaceae bacterium | reverse complement strand
TGGTGGTAACTATAATATATTAATAATTAATAAAAGAGAAGGGTTGTTGTAATATGAAAAAAAATCTAGATGATATAACTATTTATGAATTTTGTCAAATAGTTAAAAATTTAAATGGTGAAAGTTTATATTATTTTCTTATTACTCATGAATTTTAATAAAAGAGAAGGTTTGTTTTAATCTTAACAATAGTAGTAATCAAAAGAGGATTTAGTTGGTTTATTAGTTAATTAAAAAGAGCTTAGATTTTATAGGAGTGATAATGTGAAAAGAAAAAAAAGAGTAAAAAGAGTAGATGTATTAAAAAAATACGATGAAATGATAGGATATTTAAAACTTATCAAGAAAAAAATATAAATTATATGGGGGAAAATATGTTTAATTTAGAAAAAAAAGATATCTTCTGTATTATTTTAATATTAATTATGATTTCTGTTACTTTCGCTACAGGATTTAATAATTCAAAACTATCAACAGAAAACGAAGATTTAAAAATGACAAATGAATATTTGAAAATACAAAATGAAATGAAATGTAAATGTTATGAAGAGAGGAGTTGTGTTAATGGAAATAATTAATGCTATGATTATCAATTTTGATAAAAAGACAATTAAAAACGAAGAAACTGGGGAAGTGAAGGTGATGTATTCTGTAAACTATACAGTACCTACAGCAGAATATAAAGACCATTTTGGTCCTACAGTTTTAAATAGCTATGCTAGTGAAAAGGCATTTGAGGTTTTAAAAACAAATATAGGTAAAACAGTAAAGATAAAATTATCAGAAAAAGCCTTATATGGAAAAGCTAATACCTATAAAAAAGTAGTTTCATCAATTAATGGTGTTGACATACGTCAGTTTTAGTTATTTTTCTTACCAATGAAGGTTTTGTTTCTCGTATCTTAACGAGCGGTTTTTATGAAGTAGGAGAAAAAAATGGTCATGGTTGGATAATAGTTAGTGTGCAACGTCTATATAATGGTAAATTCGTAAATCAAAGTGAGTACCGAGAAAAAATAATAAAAAGAACCAGAAAAACAAGTAAAATCAAAAAAATAATTGAAATACTTTTTGACTAAGAGACAAGCCCGAGCTAATACCACGGTGAACACCGAGAAACAAACAATAAAGAAACCAAAGCTAAAAACAAAGTGAAAAAAGTAAACAAAATACTTTTTATGAAAAAATAAAAAGCATAAAAAAACTAGGGGGCGGTTGTTATTGACGGCTTAGCCGTTGAAAGAACTAGATACATAGCTAACATCGAAAAAAATAAATAAAAACAACGTGTTGAAAAACTAGAAAGGTACTTATGAATGAATTAGAAACTTTATCGTACATATCTAGCCAGTTAGATGCCATTATATGGCTAATGGTTGGTGTTATATTATTTAAAATTATAAAATTAGTATATGATGTTTTGAACGGTTTATTCAGAGGAGTTTAGAAATGTGCCGTTATCCCTTTTTACATTTTTGTTTAACGGCATAAAAAAATTAGAAAGGAGCTAGCATAATGTTTAATCTATTGACAGATGCAGGTGTTTCTGCTTACGACTTTTCTCAGATTGATATTAGTGTATTATTAACTACTTTTACTTCAATAGTTGGTGTAACAATTGGTGTAATCGTATCAATCTTAGCTATTAAGAAAGGTCTTAGTTGGTTTATTGGTTTAGTTAAAAGAGCGTAGCTTATAGAGGAGTGATATTGTGAAAATCCGTGATTACAAAATTTCATATTATTCCTCAGGGGAAAAAATCTACGA
>CAZIDO010000080.1:0-3276 GCA_964538005.1 uncultured Muribaculaceae bacterium | reverse complement strand
TCGTTAATTTATGAGGAAAAACTAGGGTTTGAATTTTCTAATGTTGATTTTAAAAAATATTCTTATTTGTATTCTCTTGATGATAAAACTACATGGTTTGAAATTTCAGAAAAAAATTATAAAACTTTTGATATAAGAGTTTTAGAAAATAAAAAAATATATGCTAAAGTTGTAGAGAAAACCAATGGTAATTTAATTAATGAAAATGAATATAAAGTTACTCAAATATCAAAAAGAGACGAGGGAGCCATTGCTTCCATTGGAGATATATTTCAAAATGTTTTGGACGGCGAATATAATTTTATGGGTATTGAGGGTTTTAAAAATCTCTTTGGCGATGTTGGTAAATATTCTACTTCTTATATTTTTGATTATTTTCCTTTTATTCATCAAATAAAAAGTATTTTCGATGTATTTGTTTCTCAGTCTGACCCTCAACAATGTTGGACTTGGATAGGTGACGGTACTTATAGAATTGATTATTGCACACCGCGTATTAATATAGACTTATCATTTTTTGGTGGTTCCAGTGAAAATGATTTCGATTTTTCGTTTTTGTTTGATAATCTCGAGTTGCGTGAAAAGTTGTTCTTCTGGATACGATTAACTTTGTACAGTTACACACTTTTTGCTTTATGGAAAGAAATTGCAACACTTTTCCAAAATAAAAAATAAAGGAGTTGATTAAATGTCATGGATAGAAACTTTAGCTAAACCTATTTTAGATGTTTTGGGTGTCATTATTTTCACTTTAATTGTTGTTTTTATTATAATACCTTTGCTTTTCCAATTAGTTGGTTTTGATGGTCTTTCTCTAGATAGTTCTGTATATAATTTTTTTCTTTCAGGTCCAGTCAAACAGGTAGCTGGATTAGCAGGATATTATCTTCCAATGAGAGATATAATTGTTTGTTTTATAGCTATATTCGTCATTAAAAATCTTAAATTTTTATTTGGAGTTGCTAATTATTTAGTTAGAATGGTAAGTGGTAGATAATATGAATTTTGATGTCACAGTAATAATTAAAGGTTTGCTGTCCGCTTTGGTTTCTATATTAAAGAGCCTTTCAATATTAACTATACCTTTTGTAATAGCTATATTAATCGTTGTTATTTTAATTATTATAAACTATCTTAATTTACGTTATGTTCATCATAAAAAACCAAAAAGTAAAAAAAATTTATTAAAGTTTATTTATAAAGAAAAAAAATATTTAATTGAAATCCCGTTATTCCCATATAAGAAGATAAATGTTTTTAGAAATATCTTTATTCTTTTTCCAAAGCAATTAGCTTATGACTTATTAAATCAAGACCCTAATGCTTTTGGGGAATTTGGTGTCCATATTGTAGTTGGTGAACAAGGTAGTGGCAAAACTATGACCGTTGCCTATTTACTCCACCAATGGCGTGCTATGTACCCCAGAATGCGTATATATACTAACATGGAATATCAGTACCAAGACGGGGAGTTAAAACACTGGAAACAGCTTTTAAATCAAAACAATGGTATTTATGGAATTGCTAATGTAATTGATGAGATAAAAACTTGGTGGAACCAATACGATAATAAGAGTGTACCACCTGAAATGCTCGGAGAAATATGTCAACAGAGGAAACAAAAAAAAGCTATAATCGGCACAGTTCAAGTATTTTCCGAACTTGCAAAAAGTTTTAGAAGTCAGGCCCATTTTATATATGTACCAAGGACATATTTAGGTTGCTTAACTGTTGTCTTTAAAACAAAAGCAAAATGGTATAATGCTGAAAAAGATGTTTTTAAAAGATATTGTGGTTTCTTTGTTTTTGCTCACACAAAAGAGCTTAGGGAAAGTTATGATACATATAAGGTCATTGAGAAGTATAAAGATAGCGAATTTTCAGAAAGTAACTTATTTTCGAATAAGGAGGACCTACCAACGCATCGCGTGGAGGTTTCCTTATCGAAAAAGTAAACTTCTATTCTCGCACATCTTTAAATCTTCCTAAAACGTCTATAGAACAGCTCCAATTTTATTATGATATAAAGAGGGGACTAATTGACGATATAATAAATTATCCAAAAAGTCACATTAGCTCTTTCTTATTACTTGATAATAGTCTCATATCTCAAACTAACACAAAATCCTACAGTATAAAAATTATCCAATGTGGACAATATTATCAAGTATATCGCTTTGGAAAATCTAAAATAAAAATAGATAAATCTAAAGAAAAACTAAATGATAAAAAACATTTAGTTGAATTATGGCAAGATATAGATACTGATAAATTAGTAAAACCTGAAAATTATCAAAAAATTCCCAGTAGGGAAGTGATAGAATTAAAAAACATATCTAGGTCACGATTTCAAGTACAACGTCTTATAAAGGCAAATGAACATGAATTTAAGACCTTTATTACATTAACATTTGCTGACATAAAGTATTCAGACATAGAACGTGCTAATAAAGTTTTTAATTCTTTTAGAACATATATAAAAAGGTTAAAAAATGATTTTAAATATGTATGTGTCCCCGAGTTCCAAAAACGTGGAGCAGTACATTATCACCTTTTAACCAATATTGATTATACAGATTTTAATCTTTTAAGTCAAAACGAGGTAAAATTGTGGAACCCTAGTTCAAACGACTGGAAGATAGGTAGAAATATAAAAGGTTGGTCTAAAGGCTATACAATGGTTAACAGTATGACTGATATTAATGTCATAGGTTATCTCACTAAATATTTGACAAAGGATATAGATAACCGTCTTTGGGGAAAAAGGCGATACTTATATTCTCAAAATCTTGTTAAGCCTGATGAATATTATATAAATCTATCTGACGATAGGGACTTTGGTATATTAGCTGATATTATCTCAAAGTGTGATATTGAATATGATAGTAGCTATTTAGATGTATTTGGAGATGAGATATCATATACAGAGTATAAAAAAAGTTAAAAGCGATGTGGAGGATTTCCCCACGTAACGAGCTTTTAACATATATTTAATATTTGCTAGTTAACATAATATATATTATAGGAATAACTAATTGGTAATCTTACGAGATTCAATTTCAACAATTTTAGCTAATACTTCAGCGGCATTTTCATCGGTTACATATGTATAACCTAATTCTTTTAATGCTTGAACTTTAGCAGCATTAATTTCAACTGTGCGGCTCATTTTTTCTTCAACTTTTTGTTCTAAGTGTTGAACAAACTTTTTATGAGTTGCAGCTACTCTTGTTTTAGAAGCCGTTCCTCCATGATATAATAGCATAGCTGAATATA
>CAZIDO010000079.1:0-5219 GCA_964538005.1 uncultured Muribaculaceae bacterium | reverse complement strand
TAAAGTTTCATACTCTTCAGTAAAAAAAGGCACATCTTTAAATTTAGTTAAAGCTTCTTCAGGACTTAGTTCGTACTGATTCTTACCGATTGTTACTTCAATTAAATTATCATTAATTTTTCTTAATCTTGGATAATTTGGATTACCTCTATTTTCTTTTCTTATTTCCCTAATTCTATCATAAGGATTTTTAGCTTTAATTCCCATTAGCCTGCACTTACTCCATTTGGTACTCTTTTTTCCGGTTTTGCAAGAACTGGAGTAATGCCATCTTCATATCCGATGTCATAAATCATTCCCTCTGACATTTCCCCGGCCATTTCTCTAGGCTCTAAATTAACGACAAATAAAGCTTGTTGATTAATCAACTCTTTTAAGTCTTCTCTTTCATCTTTCATTCCTGATAGAATAGTTCTTTGAAAGTCTCCAAAATCCACTGTTAATCTAACTAATTTTCTAGATTTTTCTACTTCTTCAACATTTAATATTGTCCCCACTCTAATATCTATTTTTTCTAGGGTATCAATTGTAATATTTGGTTTTACTGGTTTCATATTATCACGTATAATATTTATTATTTAAATTTTTTTCTAAAAAGATTTTTTCATCAAAACCACCACGTTTATTTTTTTTCAAACTAGCTACTTGGACTATATCTTCTAGTGTTTTATTTTCTAATTTTGCCAAACTAATCATTACTTCCAACATATCAGCCAATTCCTCGATTCTATCATCAGGATTATCGGCATTTATAACTTCATTATATTCTTCTGATAGTTTACGTTCCAATTCTATTTTATACTCAGTTATGGATAACACTCTAGTAATTGGTTTACTACCATCATTAATAATGATTTCTGGAATTTTATTTCTAACTAATTTTTTATATATTTTATCCCTGTTATTCGCCAATCAGGCTCGTGCCTGTCATTTCTACTGGTTTTTCAAGGTTCATGAGTTCTAAAATAGTGGGAGCAATATCCGCTAATTTCCCATTATTTAATTTTATATCTTTTTTAGTTACGATAAATGGAACTAAACTTAACGAATGAGTTGTAACTTGATTTCCTGATTCATCAAGCATTGTATCACTATTGCCATGGTCAGCTGTAACAATTAACGTTCCATTTTTTTCGTTAATTTTATTTATAATTTTGCCTAAACATGTATCAACAACTTCTAAAGATTTAATTGTAGCTTCTAAATTACCAGTATGTCCTACCATATCACCATTAGCAAAATTTAAAACGATAAAATCATAATTATTATCTAATTCTTTAAGTAAAGTATCAGTGATTTCATAAGCACTCATTTCTGGTTTTAAGTCATAGGTAGCTACTTTAGGTGATGGAATTAATATTCTTTGGCAATTTTCTAAATCTTTTTCTTCACCACCATCAAAGAAGTATGTTACATGGGCATATTTTTCAGTTTCAGCAATACGTAGTTGTTTAATCCCTTTTGTACTTAAATATTCACCTAAAGTATTATTTAAATGTTCTTCATTAAATGCATTAGTACATATTACATCATCACTTACAGGCATCATAGTTACTAGTTTTATATTAATAAATTGTTTATGTTCAAATTCATTAAAATCAGGATTAGTCAAAGCCATATTTAATTCTCTTAATCTATCTGGTCTAAAATTGAAATTAATAATTCCATCGTTATCAGTAATAATTCCGTCCTCATCAATAACAGTTGGAATGATAAATTCATCGAATAGGTTTTCATTATAACTATTTTCTATTACATTTTGGTAATTCTTATTTTTATTACCTGCTCCATATACAATTGCGTCATAGGCTTTTTTAATTCGTTCCCATCGGTTATCACGATCCATCGCATAATATCTTCCACTAATAGTTGCTACACTCCCAAAACCAACTTCTTTTAATTTATTACTTACAACATCTAAAAAGCTTGACCCGATGTTAGGCACTGTATCTCTGCCATCTAAAAAAGCATGAATATATAACTTTGTTACACCATTTTCTTTGCACATATCAATAAGTTTTAATAAATGATTAATATTTGAATGGACCCCCCCATTGCTTACTAATCCCATTATGTGCAATTTTGAATTATTCTGTTTTGTATGGTTAATTACTTCTAAAATGTTTTTATTTTGATAAATGCTATTATCTTTTACAGCTTGATTAATTAATTCTAAAGGCTGATAAACAACTCTTCCTGCACCAATATTTCCATGTCCTACCTCGCTATTACCCATTTGACCTGTGGGAAGTCCAACTGCTTGCTCACTCGCTTTTAAAAGGGAATGCGGATAGTTCTCTATTAATTTATAGAAGTTTGGTAGATATGCTAATGCAACAGCATTGCCACTAGTATCTTTTCTTAGACCGACTCCATCTAAAATACATAACAATAAAGGGTTCATAAATACCTCCTATCTTTGTTAATTATAACACTTTAAAGCTTTTTAAATCAATTAATTTGTTTTTATTTGACATTTGTTTATTTATTTTTTTTAAAATTATGTTATAATATTACTAATTTTCAGGGAGTTTGATTATATAAAGTTTTACAGTAAAAAATATGCAGCAAATAATTTAAAATTATATAAGGAAAAATTTGATCATGAACGCCAAATATATTTTGATGATAGTATTCCTGATTATCAAAAAAACCATGATCCAAAAAAAATAGCATTTGAACAAATAAAAGTTGTTTTTCAGCGTATGCCCTATAAGTTTTGTCGCGCTAGTTGGGCGACTGTTGGTCTTGTGTCTTTAGGTGTATTCGGTTTTAATGTTGGAGGCGCTAGTAACGGAGATATTCCATCAATGGCTATAACTGGCTTAAGCATAATGTCTGGAGCAATTTCTGGATTAAAGTGTAAAAGTAACCACAACCATGTTTGGGAACAGAGTCAAAAAATAGAAATTGTCCAAGATTTTACTGATACTATTAATGAACATTCATTATCAAAAAAAATATAGAATAACTATATTTTTTATATATCCCAATTTTGTCCATTAATTAGAATTTGATATTCTCTATTTATCTTTTTAGCAAATTCTTTTATCGTAGTAACAACCTTTTTAGTAAAATAAAATCTTTCTAATTCTAACATATTTACATTTTCATTAATAATAAAATTAACAATAAATTTTTCATTAATTGTAATTATAATATCTTCTATATATTGATATTGTCTCATTCCCTTAACTTTAAATCCTTCGTTAGTTAAACGATTCTTTGTAATATCAATTTTATCAGCAAACCTTAAAATAGGCGCGATTGATGACTTTAAAATCCGGTGATTACTATGGTGTTTAATTGCCATTAATAAATCATTATCTAATTGTAATTTGTTTTTCTCTAAGTATTCTTTTACTATTTTATAACTATTAACCCCAAGATTATCTTTGCCATATAAACATCCTACATCATGAAGAAAAGCTGCAGCCATAGCTTTATCTATTTCTTCCTGATTATAATTTAGACTTTCCATAATAGTTTTAACTATCTTAACTACATTATTCACATGTTTGATCCCATGACCAGCCCATAGTTTTAAATCTCTTTCGATATTATCAATCTGGTTATAAATATCTAAAAAATATTCATCTTTACTTACTTGATTATATAAATTCATTCGTTTTCCTTTCTAATTTTATAAAGCGGTTCCCTTGGTTGGTACAAAAAAATCATTAAGATTAACTTCTTCTAATTGTAATAACTTTATTTTTTTATCAATACCCCCTGCGTAACCCGTTAAACTTCCATTTGTGCCTACTACTCTATGACAGGGAATAATAATTGAAATAGGGTTGTGTCCAACTGCATTACCCACGGCTTGTGCGGACATACTTTTTTTATGCATTTTTTGAGCTACCTTATCCGCGATTTCTCCATAAGTTATTGTTTTTCCATATGGTATTTCACATAATATCTTCCAAACTATTTGTCTAAATTCACCGCCAATTGGACTTAAAGATAATTCATTAATATTTGGTTTTTCTTGTTTGAAATATCGATTTAACCAACTTTTTGTTTTTTTGAATATCTCTAAATCACCTTTTAACACTACTTCTTCTTTTAAAGACGATAAAAAATACTTTTGTCCTTCTATCCATAAGCCTAATAAATTTGTTCCATCACTAGCAAGTAAAATTTCACCGACTGGTGAATGGTAATTAGTTTTATATATCATTTTACCAACTCCTCTAACTACAGTTTAACATTTTGCATAAACATTATGGAAAGACATTCAGCTAATTGAAATTATTAATCTTCTATATATTTATTTTTTACTCGTACCCTTTAATGTCGAAGACTTTGGCATACAGTCAATTTCACCATTGGGATCCGGCCCATACAGCGTTTTAGTTTCCTCATACAATCTTGGGGTTTCTGTTTCTAACAGCTCATTGTCCACTATTAATTCTAAAATATATTCTCTTCCGTAAGTTTCATAAGCATAATTAAACATGGTGTGATAATTTATATAATTACGGCCACCATTTATCACTTCATCTAATGTAAAATTAAATGTTCTATTAGCATTGTCCAATTGGTGTGATAATGTAGTTGCTAGTCCTTCGCTTAACCATTTACACTCAAAATAATTAAGTTTATAATGACAACTATGGGTAAATTCGTGCGCGAGTAACTGTTTCAAGTCTTGTAATGTACTATTTTCGTGCCCTTCTGTTTTACGATATTCTTCTAAGCACAACGTATGGATTGTATTTGCTTGGGCATTGGCAAAACCACAAATCCATTTTTCCATTTCTTTGTTTTCGTATGATGGAAAACAACTTTTTTTATAGAAATTTCTAAATCCTTCTAAATTATCCCATAACGTTATGTTCACTTTCTGGCCAAATTCTTTTATATTAAAAAAACCAACTATTTCATTAAATGATTGTTCAAAATATAAACATAATTCATCAATATAATCTAAATCTTTATCCGAGTATTCAATAAAGACATATTCCAATTCTTTTTTATACATAAATACACCAAACTTTTATTAAATAAAACATATTGTTTCAAAAGTCCTTTCTTTAAAATTATATCATTTTTTAGCGCAATATCAAATTAAAAAAAATATTATTTTTTAAATAAGCTAGTATTTTCTTACTACTCACATAACTAATTAACTTCGTTCAAGAATATAAAAAAGATTAATTGAGATTAATCTTTCATGTAAAGTCGGATTAGTTCGACTAATTTCCCTATGGTGC
>CAZIDO010000078.1:0-5231 GCA_964538005.1 uncultured Muribaculaceae bacterium | reverse complement strand
TCAAAAGATTGCTTTTTTTGTTATCACTTATTAGGCTAATGAATATATTAGTATAGGTGATATGATGGAAACAAAAGAAAAATTTAAAGACTTTGTTAAACAAAATCCAGTTTTATTAAAACATGTCAAAGAAGGGAATATGACATGGCAAAAATTTTATGAAATATATGATATGTATGGGGAAGATGAAAACGCTTGGAAAGATTATTTAGTTCCAGTAGTTGAAACGGCAGCAGCAGCAACCTCAACATTAGGTATCATGGATTTTTTAGGTAAGTTGGATTTAGATAGTGTTCAAAATGGAGTGGCTAGCATGCAACGAGTATTAGGAGTTTTACAAGATATGTCATCAGGTAAAAGTGATAAGACGGAAACTAGAAAACCACGACCACTATATAAACATTTTGAGGACTAATGATTTTAGATCTGCAGTTTAAAATAAAAGACAATCCTAATTATCTAAGATATTTAAGAGAAAATTCCCAGTGGTATAAACTATTAAACAGAGATCCTGCTTCTTTTAAAGTGTTTGAAGAAGAAGTAAGACAAGTATATAAGTTGACCAAAACAGATAAAATTATGCAAACGCTAAGTACCATTGAAATGATGGAAAAAGTACTATCAACATTAAGGTAAATGTGCTAAAATGTTAATGGGTGATTACATGCGTATAATAAGTGGAAAATATAAAGGTAAAAAATTACAAGGTTTTGACATTGATGGAACAAGACCTACCATGGATAGAGTCAAAGAATCTTTATTCGCAATGATTCAAATAGAACTTAAAGACAGTATTTGTCTAGATTTATTTGCTGGTAGTGGTTCCTTAGGAATTGAAGCTTTAAGTATGGGGGCGCTATCATGTGACTTCATCGATAATAATGATATAGCAATCAAAACATTAAAAGAAAACTTAAAAAATATAAATGAAGAACATAATATAATAAAAATAGACTATAAGAAATATTTAAAAGAAACAGATAATAAATATGACATTATCTTTTTAGACCCACCATATAAAACAAATCAGCTTAACAAAGCTTTAGTGCTCATTACAGAAAATAACCTATTAACTGAAGATGGTATAGTTATTTGTGAATATGAAATAGAAGAACCTATAACTTCATTAACCCTTATAAAAGAACGAAATTACGGAACGAAGAAAATAAAAATCTTCAAAAAGTAATTTTTTTTTGATTTTAAGAAGGAAATCGAAAAGTTATGTCGTATAATTCCTATGAGGAGGTGATAAATGTTTAAAAAGTATCCATTCACAAAACAAGAAGGTTTAAAAGATTGTGGGGCTGCTTGTATCCAAATGATTTTAAAATATTATCATGGATTTGTCAGTATCCGAAAATTAAACGAAATGTTAAAAACAACCCGTAATGGGACCACCGCATATCATCTAAAAGAAACTTTAACAGAGTTAGGTTTTCAAGCTGAAGGTATCAAGATAGATTATTTAAAAAATACCCATATACCATTTATTGCAAATGCAATAATAGATAACTCCTACAAACATTATATAGTGGTATATGAAGTAAATGATAAATATATTTTAGTGGCTGATCCAGCGGATAAAATAAAAAAAATGAGTCATGAAAAGTTCAAAAAAATATGAACCGGAGTTATTATAACCATGTATCCAATTAAAAATATTGTGAAAAGTCAAAATAGTTCATGTTTAAAATTTATATATAATTTAGTTACCCCCTACAAAACAACTTTATTAAAATTATTTATACTTTCCATAGTTATCAGTATAACTTCGGTTATAAGCTCATTTTTCTTTCAAGGATTAATTGATAATATAAATAACAATATAAAATATCTATGCCTAGCTTTTATCTCCATTTTTATTATCAAAATTCTAGCAGATTATTTTCGTAATCGAATACTCATAAAATTTTCAAACAGTTTAGATCAAACTTTAACCCAAGATACTTTTAAACAAATAATAGAACTTCCTTATCTTTACTACCACAACCATACAACAGGTGAGGTCATTAGTAGAATTAATGACCTAAAAGCATTAAGAGACATTATCAGCAAAGCCGCCTTGACCATTTTTATTGATTTACCATTAACCATGTTTTCAGGAATATTACTTTGGAATATAAACAAATTTCTTTTTATAATAGTAATAGTAATTCTCATTCTCTACATCCTTATTCTTGTTATATATAAAAAACGTATATACTTATCAATTGATAAAGTAACAAAAAATAAAGCTGAAGTAAATTCCTATATGGTAGAAGGTATTGGAGGATTCGAAACCATAAAAGGCTTAAATTTAGAAAATAAAATAGTTCATAGTTTCAATAACAAGTATCAAAAGCTAATAAAAAATAATATAAAATTAGACAAAATAATAAATAATCAGTATTTGTTAAAAGATTTGACAAACACATTAGGACAAGTATTGATCATGATTATAGGTATAATGCTTGTTAAAAACAATCAATTAACTTTAGGTACATTAATTACTTATAACGCTTTAGTTTCCTTATTCTTAGAACCAATTAGAAATATCATTGACTTGGATTTTGAAACAAAAGAAGCCGTAAACGCATTAAGAAGAGTTTTAGATCTTTTTGATGGACAATCTAAAAAGTCAAATGAAAATTTAAAAGGTAATATAGAGTTTAAAAATTTAAGCTATAGTTTCGATGATATAAATCCAATTTTAAAAAGTATCAATTTAAAAATAGAAGGTAAAAGTAAAGTTTTAATGACTGGTAAAAGTGGCAGCGGAAAAAGTACATTACTAAAAATTCTTAAAGGCTATTACCCGTATGAAGGAGAAATCTTAATAAACGGTAAACAAGTAAATAATCAATTAAACAAAGTAGTTTATTTATCTCCAAAGGAAACATTATTTACAGGCACTGTAAATTATAATTTAACCATAAAAAGTAGTGAAGATTTAGCTAACATAAAGAATATATGTTATACCGATGAAATAGTTGTTTCAAATGATTTAGGATATAATTTTCTCTTAGAAGAAGATGGGTTTAATATTTCAGAAGGTCAAAGGCAACGTTTAGCCCTCGCTCGAGCACTTCATGATTTTGATATATTAATCATCGACGAAGGCCTGAATGGAACTGACATAAATTTAGAAAGGAAAATTTTGAAAAAACTGTTTAGTTATTTTAAAAATAAAACCATAATAGTTATTTCACATCGTTTAGACAATCTAGATTTATATGATCAGTTTATTCAAATGGAAAATGGTAAAATAATTCAAAATGAAACTAAAGCTAAATAGAAAGGAAAAGGGACATGCAATTAACAAATAAAGAACTAATGAATGTAACTGGCGGAGCTGCTACTTGGGCAGTTGCCGCTGGAATAGGAGCAGCAATCGTACTAATAATAGGAGTAATAGACGGATATTTTAGACCGTTTAAGTGCCGCTAATGATATTAAATAAAACAGAGTTATTAGCAGTAACTGGTGGTGCTATAACAGCGACTTTAATCAATGCGATTTCTAGAGGAATCTCAACAATTATGGATTTAGGTCGTACTGTAGGAACCGCCATTAGACGAGTTGTTTCCGGAAAAGTATGTTCAATAAAATAATTAAACAGGATAATTTTATCCTGTTTTTTTGAAAAAACCTGCATTTTTTGTTGAATTATAACAAAAATAATGCTATAATTGTTTTAGTTCAAGAAGGGAGGGATTTTTATGACGAAAGTAGTAGTACGTAACGGTAATGTTGATAGTGCCCTTAGAAACTTAAAAGTTGATAAAGATGGTTCCCAAAAAAAACTACGCGAGAGAAACCAAGGTTATCTAAAACCTGGAGTTCAAAGAAGAAATGCTAAAAAAGAAGGCATTAAAAATACAAGAAAGAGAGCCCGCCGAGAAAGAACAAATTATTAAGAGCCGTCAAGGCTTTTTTCTATAAAGAAGGGGAGATAAAAATGCGAAATCAAATAGTAGAAGATTTAAAAACAGCCATGAAAAAACAAGATAAAGAGACTTTATTAGTTGTTAGAATGATAAAAGGTGCCATTCAAATGGAAGAACTAAATACCAAAAAAGAATTAACTGATGATGAAGTAATTACTATAGTAACAAAACAAATTAAAACAAGAAAAGAATCAATTGTTGAATTTGAAAAAGGTAATAGACAAGATTTAATTGACCAAACTAATAGTGAAATAACTATTTTAGAAAAATATTTGCCAGAACAATTAACAGAAGCAGAAGTAATAAAAATAATTGACCAAGCTTTTGATAAAGTAAAGCCAGAAAGTATGCGTGATATGGGCAAACTAATGGGACTAATTACGCCTGCGGTAAAAGGTAAATATGACATGGGTGAAATTAGTAAAATTATTAAAATAAAATTAGGATGCAACTGATTTTCTTTTTTTATTGAAAAATTATATTATTTTGGGTATAATATAATTACAATAGAAAAGGAAGATCTATATGAAAGTATTTATAAAAAAAGTAACAACGTTTTGCAGGGAACATAAAACAGTAGTTATACTAGCAGCCATTGGTATTGTTGTAATAATTGTTGGAACAATTATTTGTGGAGTTGTAATGAATGACAATGAAAAAGATAGTAAGAAAAAAGAAGAAAGTATTACTGCAAATACCAATAAAAAAATAATTGAAGAAGAAACATATGAAGGGTTAAAATTTAGTAATATTTCTTTACTAAAAGACAAGGGTCAATATACAATGACCGTTGATGTAAGTAACCCAACTAAAGAAACATCAAATGTAATTCAAGTGGATATTCCTTTAACCGATAAAGATGGAAATAAAGTAGTTACTTTATTAGGTTATATCGGAGAAGATTTAAAACCAAATGAAACTAGAACCATTACCGATTCAACCGGAGCTGATTTAAGTAAAGTTGTTGACAAAGATATCGTTAAACATGAACAGTTAAAATAAGGGATTATATAATTCCTTATTTTTTGTTAAGGCAAAAATACTAAGAAAAAAAGTAAATTTTAATTTATCGACATATTTTGATGGCTTTTTTAAGAAAAATACTAAAGTTTTTGCTCCAAAACCATATAATTATGGTATAATGTTATTGGCTTTTTAAATACACATGAATGTGAATTGCTGCACCTAGTGCCAAAAGGTGGTGTAGTTTAGAAATATTCAGAGGAAAAAAACAAAAGGAGGAAGATAAAATGGCAGTAGTGTCAATGAGTTATTTATTAGAAGCAGGAGTTCACTTTGGTCATC
>CAZIDO010000077.1:0-5319 GCA_964538005.1 uncultured Muribaculaceae bacterium | reverse complement strand
AAACGCTTAAAATTAAGCGTTTTTATTTTTGATATATAGTATAACCATTTTTACCGTTTTCTTTAGTTTGATATAAAGCTTTATCAGCGTTTTTATATAAAGTTTCAAAATCAGTGCCATGTTCAGGCGCGATTGCGATACCTATACTAGAAGAAAACTTACATTGATTATCTTCAACTGTTGCTTTTTTGTTTAGCGATTTTCTTAGTCGTTCAGCTTTTTTATTCAGCCAATTCAAATTACTAAATCTAATGAATACTACAAACTCATCACCACCTATACGACCAACAATGTCGTTCTTGCGGAACTGTGATTTTAGTTGATTTGCAAATTTTTTAATAACTAAGTCTCCAACTGAATGACCGAAAGTATCATTAATAATTTTGAAATCGTCAATATCAATGATGAAGAATGCAGCTAATTGAGTCTTATCATCTTCGTCTTCTAAATTTTCAATAATGAGTTTTTCAGTTGCTGATTTATTATAGAGATTAGTTAAAGGATCTTGTTTGGTTTGTTCAAATAAAACTAATTCACGTTTTTTGCCTTCATCAATATTTTCGCGGTAAGTAATCATATGAACAGATAGGTCATCATTCCAGAAGAACAAACGACCAGTAATTCTCATCCAAAAATAGTCTTGACCATTATAAGTCATCATTAATTCGTATGAAACATGGTCAATACCTTTTTCGTAGTCCTCTAATAATTTATCACAATTAAAGGTATCAACATATCCTTGGCGATATTCTTCTTTTACTTGTTTATTAATTACTAAATTAATGAATTCATCATAAGTGACCTCTCCATTAGCGCCTAATACTTCACAGAAATGTTTAGTGCTTTCACTCCATATTTTTTGTTTAGAGAGATTAAACTCATAAATACTTTCATATAACCCTTTAGTTACTTCTGTCATTAATTGTTGATACTGGAATAATTTTTCGTGTTGTTTTTCATCATTAATATTTTGTCTAAATACAATCATTCGAAGTGATTTGTCATTTTCTAAATAGAATATACGAACAGTAATTCTCATCCAGAAATAAGTTTTTCCATCCTGAGTTATTTGGTATTCATAACTCGATTTTCTCTGACCGTTGTAGTAATTTTTAATAGCGTTTTTAGGAGTAAACCGATTAATATATTCTTGTTGGTACTCTTTTTTTATTTGTTTTTCAGCTAGTTGTTTAATTGCAATGTCAAATGGAGTATCACCAGAAATTCCAGCACTTTCAAAATATTGAACTGTAGCATCACCGACTAAACGGTTATTGGTAAGGTCGATTTCATAAATGTTATCATAAAGACCTTCAGTTGCTTCGTTAATTAGTTTTTGATATTCTACGGCTTTTTCCAAATCTTTGCTTTGACGTTTTAAAACATTAATTCTTGCGTTATCTTTAATAACCTCACTTACATATCTAATTATTTCAAAGAATTGTAAGCCAAGGAATATTACAAATCCAATTTTAAACCATAAGACATAAGGTAAGAACTCAAAAACATTACAAATAACATCAGCAATAATTCCAACACAGATAAATAAAGTTGAAAGTGCTAATAAATTAGTTTGTTTAGTTCGATATTTTATCCATTCAATTACTAATGAAATTATTAATATGATGGCGGTTAAAACTGCTAGAATAGCGATTATATTTGTAAAATTATAATAGTCTAGTGATGTAAATAATTGGCACAAAGATGAAACAATTATTAGTAAAAACCATATACTAGCTCCTCCAAATAAAACATAGCGGAATTTGTTTTTAACACAAACGCCAAAGTATAATGCCACAAGGGCTCCGGTGAGTGCTAAACTGATGATATCAACTGCGTTATTAGATATTGGATAAGGAAAATAGTAGCCTTGAATATTAAAATCGATTGTGAACCATAAACCACTGAAAATAGATAAGAATCCAAAGATAAGAGTTGGTAATGCTGGCCTTTTCATTTTAATTAAAACTGCGCTTAAGGCAAAAATAATTAAACCTAAGCAAATGATAAATACCGAAAAATTACTATTAATAATGGATGCTGATACATTATTAATAATTAATGTATTCTCATAGCCGAAATACATTTTATCAAAGAAACTATTAAAAGCTACATTAACATGATTATTATATTTATTTTTAATAATTATTTTAACATTATCATTTTTACTTATTCCTTTAGATATAATGCAATCCCAAAAATTACCAGGTGATTGAACCATTTTGGGTAAGTCCTTTTTGTCACCAACTGAATAAATCAATTTATCATTAATATACATTTTTACTTCTAAATTATCAATACGCATAATTAATTGTTGATTTATTGGGATATCTCTATCAAAATAGCCATTTACTACCATTTCAGTAGTACCTTTTAAATTGAATTCATAATTACTTGGTATTTGTTTTTTTTCTTGTCCATTGATAGAATAATTACCAATAATATTAATTTTTTCATGTTTGTTAATATCTGCAAGTGGTTTTTCATGGGATGATAGGATTCCCAAAGTGAAAATAGCAATTATAACTGTGATAATTGCTAAAGTAGATAATAAAATTTTTAAACGTTTTCTAGGCATAAAAATCCCTCCAAATTTTTTGAAATATTGATGACTAGAAATACGTAAAAATATACTGCTTTAATATTAATTTTCGTCACACAATACTAAAATTGTAACACATTTATTATAGTAATACAATTACATTTTTTTAAATAATTTGATAATTTCATACCAAAATACTGATACAAAAGCAATGATTAAACAATAGGTAATTTGTGTTAAAGATAAAGGAACAAACATTACAATATTACGTAATGGGGTATATAGTAATAAAACAATTGCTAATACAGTTATAACATTAACCGCAATTATAATTTTATCCTTAATAATTTTCTTTAATGATTTAATTACTAATTCGTGATTAGAACTATTTACTTGAACTAAAAATAAATTACTTAACATGATAATTACTAAAGCCATGCTACGGGCTAAATCAGCGTCACCATTATTTTTAAAGATTAGATAATAAGTTCCAAAAGAGAAGATAAATATTACTAAACCTTGAATAAGACTTTTTAACAAAATACTTTTATCCACAATATTACGTTTGGGATTTCTTGGTTTTCTATTCATAATATCTGGTTCACTTGGTTGTCTTTCAAAAACAATAGAACAAGTTGGGTCAATAATTAATTCTAATAAAACTATGTGAATAGGTAGCAACATTAATAAATCCCCACCAATTCCAAGTAAAGGTGCTAATAAACAAGCTAAAGCAATGGGCGTATGAATTGTAAATACATAACCGACAGCCTTTTTAATATTATCATATATTCTTCTTCCATCTTTTACGGTTTCAACAATTGTTGTAAAATTGTCATCCATTAAGATCAAATCAGCAGCTTCTCTAGATACTTCACTGCCACGTTTTCCCATTGCAATCCCAATGTCAGCAAATTTTAAGGCTGGAGCATCATTAACACCATCGCCAGTCATTGCGACAATTTCCCCATTTTCTTTTAAGGCTTTAACGATTCTCATCTTATGTTCTGGAATAACTCTTGAAAAAATATTAACCTTTTTAACCGCTTCTTTTAACTCTATATCAGTCATACTATCTAACATTTGACCAGTAATAATATGACTACCATCTTTCATCCCTATTTTATTAGCAATAGCTTCAGCAGTAATACCATTATCGCCAGTAATCATTACTAGCCTAATGCCGGCTTTATCACAAATTTCAATATTTTCTTTTATCCCTTCACGTGGTGGATCAGCTAAACCAATTAAACCGACAAAAGTTAAATTACAATCGGTAATGTTTTCTGGAATTTCTTTTAAATTAGCTTTAGCAACGGCAATAACTCTTAAACCATTTACAGACATTTCTTTAATTTTATTATTTATTTCATCTTCGTTATTTAAATCGCATAATTTTAAAATATGTTCAGGTGATCCTTTAGCAGCCAATAAATTAGTGCCATTAACATTCCAAATGTGACCCATCATTTTAAGTTCATCGGTGAATGAATATTCACCAATAAAAGGTTTATTAAATAGTTCTTTAGTATTAATGTTATTTAATTCACAGTGTTTTAAAATAGCTTTTTCCATAGGATCATAAGCATTAGTTTCACAGGCAAGGCCAGCTATTTCATATAATCCGTCACCATACGTTTCGGAAACTTCCATTTGATTCATTGTAATAGTTCCAGTTTTGTCAACACATAAAACTGATATGGCACCTAAAGTTTCAACCGAAGGTAATTTACGAACTAAAGATTTTTTCTTTGCTAAACGCCAAGCCCCTAAAGATAAAAATACTGTTAAAATAACCGGAAATTCTTCAGGTATCATTGCCATAGCAACAGTAATACCTGATAAAATACTTTGAATAATTTTATGACCTAAATTACCATTTAAATTAAGAAAAGTAACAATTCCAACCATAACCATTAATATAACAGCAATCCAAGCACATAGTTTTACTAAATTTTTAGTTTGTTTTTGTAGTGGAGTTTTATCGTTTGGAACTTCAGCTATATTAGTTCCTATTTTTCCATATTCGGTAGAACTACCAATTTTATCGACCAAAATAGTGGCCATACCTTTAGTCACTAAAGTTCCGGCATAGCAATAATCTTTTTTCCAATAGTCATCACTAATATTATCAGTGTGTTTAGTTTTCCAAACACCTTCCGGTTCACCTGTTAGTGACGATTCATCAATACATAAGTCATTACAGTCTATGACGTAACCATCAGCAGGTATTTTAACGCCTTCATAAATAATCATTAAGTCGGTTGGAACTAAATCCTCACTAGGAATAGTTTTTTCTTCACCGTCACGAATAACTTTAATATGCGGCGCGGATAAGTCTTTTAATGCTTTTAAAGTCTTATCAGTTTTCCATTCTTGAATAATGTCAATACTCATAATACCAACGATGAATATAAGCATAATCGCACCATCTCTAGGTTCCCCTAAAATAAAGTAAATAATTGACGCCACTAATAAAAGTAAAAACATTGGTTCCATCATGGTATGAAAAATACGTTTAATAAAACTTTCTTTTTTTTCGACTATTAATAAATTTTTTCCATATTCCAATTGTAATTCATGGGCTTCTTTAGTCGTTAATCCTTTGTTTTTCATGATTATTCCTCCTAAAATAAAATCATCTATAGAACTTCCTGTCCTACAGATGATAAATCTGCTTACCGGCTGCATGGAGTCCACCGCCTGATCAGTACTATATATATTATATAAAATTTATATCATTTTTATTATATATTTGTCAAATAAAATATGCCAAG
>CAZIDO010000076.1:0-5341 GCA_964538005.1 uncultured Muribaculaceae bacterium | reverse complement strand
CTCCATTTAGAAAATATCTAAATGTTTTCTTATTCCTCAGTTTTAATAGTTGGAATAACATCGTCTAAAGCGTATTTATTGCCAGTGGGTTCCGTACCTTTAATATAATAAAGAACTTTAGCTTTGTTGCCATTAGTTGCAGCCTTGCCACTAATAGGATCAATGGCTACACCAGCTACATTAGTAGGCGTTGTATACCAATTATCCTTTTTATCTTTTAAATAACCTTCAATAACATCAACCCAAGTGTTTTTAATATTAGTACTGTCTTTAACATCAACAGTTTTATTATTATCATACCCGGTCCATAATCCAACCAAAACATCTTTATTATATCCAAAAATTAAATTATCAGTATCCGTAGTTCCACTTTTAACCGCATAGGTTTTAGTCATTTTAGGGGAGATACTATAACAAGTAGGAACATTATAATCGACAAATTCTTTAGAATAGGTAGTAGTCATTAATTCATTTAAAACATAAACCGTATTTTTGTTTAAAACATTTTCAGGACTAGGTTTATATTCATATAAAACATTACCCTCCATATCCGTAACTTTATTAATAAAGAAAGGTTTAACTTTATATCCTTCATTAGCTAAAGTCGCATATGCGGTCATCATATCCATCATATTAATTTCCTCAGCACCTAGTGCTAAAGAAGGTAGTTCACTAGTTTTTTGATCAATGCCGACTCTTTTTAACATATTTGATAAATTAGATTCACCTAAAAATAAATGAGTTTTAACGGCATAAATATTATCTGAATAAGCAATAGCTGTTGCCATACTAATTTGTTTATCTGGATATTTATCATCATAGTTTTTTGGAGCATAAGTTTTATTATTACCAAAAGTAAAAGTAGTTTTAGAACTCGTAAAAGTAGTTGAAGGAGTAAAACCATTTTCTAAAGCCGAATAATAAAGAAACGGTTTAATAGTTGACCCAACTTGTCTTTTAGCCTTAGTTGCACGGTTATACTGGCTTTTGTTGTAATCTCTTCCACCGGAAAGCGCTAAAACCTTACCATTGCTCGGATCCATAACAACCCCGGCCATTTGAATGTCTTTATTAGAAAGGTTTTTATTCGCACTTTCCTCTAAAGATTTTTGAGCATCAATATCTAAGTTAGTATATATTTTCAAACCACCAGTATCCAAGAAAGAAGCTGGAATAGAATCGATTTTTTCAAGTTCATCCATAACGGCTTCTTGATAGTATCTCATCATTTTCAAACTATCTTGTTCTTTGTTTTCTTCATAAACAAGTTCGGTTTCATACGCTTTTTGGGCTTCATCCTTACTAATATATTTATTTTCGATCATTGAATTTAAAATGATTTTTTGTCTTGACTTCGCTTTCTTTTCATTGACTAAAGGAGAATATACACTTGGGTTTTTAGGAATGCCAGCTAGCATAGTTGCTTCAGCTAAAGAAAGATTTTCGGCTGATTTATTGAAGTAATATTTTGCGGCATTTTCAATTCCAAATATTCCACCATAATTAATCGTGTTTAAATATCCTTCTAAAATTTCATCTTTATCATAATGAGTTTCTAATCTAATTGTCAACCAAGCTTCTTTAGCTTTTCTTGACCAAGTTTTATCAAAATCTAAAAATAAGTTTTTAGAATATTGTTGAGTAATTGTAGAAGCTCCTTGTAATCTAGATCCTGATTTAAAATTAATAAATAAAGCTTTGATAATTCTACCATAATCAAAACCTTGATGTTTGTAAAAGTTTTTATCTTCAACAGAAACAGTGGCGTTAACTAAATCTGGTGAAATGTCTTTCAAACTAATCCAATCCTCACTAGCAGTCCCTGTATATAATTCACCTTTAGAGTCATATAAATAATAACCATTGGCTCCATCAATTGCTAATTTAGGAGTAATTCGGGCATACAAGTATACGCCAAAATAAACAGCCACAAAAAATAGTATGATACTGATAAAAATAATTAATTTTTTATACTTTCTCACACTATCACTCCGTTTCTAAATATATTATTGGAAAAAAAATCAAAATTATAAGTAAAAAATAGTGAGAATATGATATAATTTTGTCATCGGAAGTGATGAAATGAGTAAAATAAGTATAAAGTCAGTCTTAAAGTCATCAAATGACACCCATATTTTTAAAGGAAAAGGACTGAAAAAAGATAATAAGATTATCTATAATGATGGTATTCAAATGGTAATTACATTAGATGATATTGTATGGCTTGAAAGAAAAAAAGATTATCACATAAAATTGGGCTTTAAAACTAATACAAAAACTTTAGGAACATATATTATTCATGGATATAGTTTCAAAATAGAAACAGAAACAAAAAAGCTAAACATTGAAGAAAACCGTATAAAAGTTAACTATTCAGTTAATATAGATAATGTCTTTATTGATAATTTTGAATTAAATGTAGAATATAGTATTGACAGCTAGAAAAAATATGGTACAATGTTCTAAGAATTAATTACTTGCTTGAGGAGGAATAAGTATGAAATTAAGTAAAATGCCCAAAGAAGAATTAGAATTATATTCATATATAGATTTAACAAAAATGATTTTAGAAGAAGATGGTAAACCACAAAACACACCAACTATTTTTAAAAAAGTTTGTAGTTTATTAGGTATGAGTGATGATGAATATGCGGATAAAATTGGTAATTACTATACCTCATTAACCACAGATAAAGACTTTGTTTTATTAGCGGATGGTAATTGGGATCTACGTGATCATCATCCGGTAAAAGTAATTTTAGACGATGATGATGAAGTTGAGGAAGATATCGAAGAAGTTAGCGAAGTTGAAGAAGAGGTTGATGAAGAAGCTGAGGAAGTAGACGATATTGACGATGAAGAACTTGATGATTTAGATGATGAAGATGATGTTGATGATTTAACAATAATTTCCGAAGAAGAATTAGAAGACTAATCTTCTTTTTTACTTATATGTATACTATAATGATGAAGAATGAAAAGAACAAAAGGATTTACTTTAATAGAACTATTGGCAGTAATAATTATTTTAGCAATTATTGCAGTGATAACTGCTGCCACAATGTTAAATGTTGTTAGTAATGCCCGTAAAGAGTCATTTAAAAGTGGAGCGTATGGTTTTATTGATGCCGCTGAAATGTATTACATGAAAATGGACGTCAACACTCCTGCATTGCCATTAGTAGTAAATTTTACAACCAATAGTAATGTGAGTTCTTTAAAATATCAAGGGGATAAGCGAGACGGTGGCGAACTAAAACTAGACAAAGATGGCCAAGTTCAAATAGCTATTTGGAATGAAAACTTAAAAGCTTGCGTTGTCAAAGATTATAAAGACGGAGAAGTACGTTTTAATGACAATATTAAAAGTAAAACAGATTGTATGATTGCTAATATTAATAAATAGTATGATAAGTCGTACTTTTTGTTTGATTTAAAGAGTAAAATATAGTATAATTGTAACGGTTAAAAGGTGATGAAAATGAAAGAAAGATTACAAGCTATCGAAGACAGATATAATGAGTTATCAGGCGAATTAATGAAACCTGAAGTTTTAAACAACATAAAACAAACAACAGAATTATCAAAAGAACAAGCTTCATTAAAAGCTGCTTACGATGCTTATGAACAATATAAAAAATTGAACCAGGATTTAGAAGAAGCTAATGAACTAGTAAAAGACAATGAATTATGTGAATTTGCTAAAGAAGAAGTTCAAAGATTAACTGCAGAAATTAGTGAATTAGAATCACAAATAGAAATTATTTTACTACCAACAGATCCAAATGACGAAAAGAACGTTATTGTAGAAATCAGAGGAGCCGCCGGTGGTGATGAAGCTAATATATTTGCTGGTGATTTATATCGCATGTATAGTAAATATGCTGAAAAAGAAGGATGGAAATTAGAAATATTATCGGAAGAACATTCTGATATGGGTGGTTTTCCATATATCGAATTTATGGTAAAAGGTGAATCGGTATATTCTAAATTAAAATATGAAAGTGGCGCGCACCGTGTTCAAAGAGTTCCTGTTACAGAAACGCAAGGACGTGTTCATACTTCAACCGCAACGGTTTTAATTATGCCAGAAGCCGAAGAAGTAGATGTAGTGATTAATGATAAAGATTTAAGAATTGATGTATTTAGAAGTACTGGAGCTGGAGGGCAAAGCGTTAATACGACCGACAGTGCAGTTAGAATTACCCATTTACCAAGTGGAATTAGTGTAACTTGTCAAAATGAACGTAGTCAACTTCAAAATAAAGATAAATGTATGCAAATGCTTCGTACTCGTCTATATGAAGAGGAATTAAGAAAACATGAAGAAGCGTTAGGCAATGAACGTCGTAGTAAAGTTGGAACGGGTGACCGTTCAGAAAAAATTAGAACTTATAACTATCCGCAAAATAGAGTAACTGACCATCGTATCGGTTTTACAACTAAAAACTTAGATAGAGTTATGGAAGGTAATATGGACGAATTAATTACCGCCTTAATTACAGAAGATCAAAACCGAAAGTTGCGTGGCGAATGAGCGATATTGAATATTTAAAAAAATACTTAGAACCTTCACGTTTAGCTGAAGGTTTAAAAATGCTCGAAGAAGGGGAGCCAGTCCAATATATTATTGGTAACGTTGACTTTCATGGCTTAACATTTAAAGTAAATTCTGATGTTTTAATTCCAAGATTTGAAACTGAATTACTAGTTGATAAAACTATTAGCTATGTTAAAGAGTATTTGAATGAACCCCTCAATGTAATTGATTTAGGTACTGGTAGTGGAGCTATTGCTATCACTTTAAAGAAAAAATTAAAAGCCGAGATAGACGCTATTGATATATCAAGTGCAGCATTAGAATTAGCGATGGAAAATGCGGAATTAAACGAAGTAGATGTTAACTTTTATGAAAGTGATATGTTAGCAGAGGCTAAAGGTAAGTACGACTTAATTATTAGTAATCCACCATATATTGCATATGATGAAGAAATAGATGATGTTGTTCGTAATAATGAACCAGCCATAGCTTTATTTGCTGAAAATAAAGGTTTAGAGTTTTATGAAAAAATATTGAGTGAAGCTAATAATTATCTTAAAGAAAAATCTATAATAGCTTTTGAAATAGGCCAAAACCAAGGAAAAGATATTACTAATATTGCTAATAAATATTTTCCAAATGCCGAAGTTAGAATAGAAAAAGATTTACCTGGTAAAGATAGATATGCATTCATATTTATTGAAAATTAAGCTAGCCAAAATACTGTTGTAACAATACATTTTAGTTTTGCTAATGAGATAACAAATATTAAAGAATTACTAGAAAATAAGTAATTCTTTT
>CAZIDO010000075.1:3455-5378 GCA_964538005.1 uncultured Muribaculaceae bacterium | reverse complement strand
TGCCTTTATCATAACCACGTATTTTTGATTCTTTCATTTCAGTAAAAACGTCTCTAATATCATCAAATACTCCAGTATACGTTGCAGGATTACTTCTGGGTGTTCTACCAATTGGTGATTGTGAAATATCAATTACTTTATCAATATTTTCTAAACCTTTTACGGTTTTATAATTGCCTGGTCTCTCTTTAACTCTATATAAGTTATTAGAAACAATACGATATAATATTTCATTAACTAAAGTACTTTTACCACTTCCACTAACTCCTGTTACACAAATGAATTTGCCTAATGGGAATTTCACTTTTAAGTTTTTTAAATTATTTTCTTTAGCTCCAGTAATCTCTATATACTTTTTATTCCCTTTACGTCTTTTAGTCGGTACTTCTATTTTTTCTTCACCGGTTAAATACTTACCAGTTAAACTATTTTTGTTTTTCATAACTTCTTCTGGTGTTCCTTCAGCAACTACTTCACCACCATGAACACCTGCCTTAGGTCCAATATCAACTAAATAGTCTGCAGCTAACATCGTATCAGTATCATGTTCAACAACAATTAACGTGTTCCCTAAATCACGCATTTCCTTTAATGAACTAATTAGTTTTTGATTATCTCTTTGATGTAATCCTATTGATGGTTCATCCAAAACGTATAAAACTCCAGTTAATCTCGAACCTATTTGAGTTGCTAATCTAATACGTTGAGCTTCACCGCCTGACAAGGTTTTAGCTTCTCTGGCTAAGGTTAAATATTCTAAACCAACATTTATTAAAAAATTTAATCTTGAATTAATTTCTTTAACAATTAACTCAGATATTTCTTGTTGTTGTTTTGTTAATTTAACCATACTAAAGAAATCATGAATTTCTCTAATACTCATTTTAGTTAATTCATAAATGTTTTTATCACCAACTAAAACAGCTAAAACACTTTCATTTAAACGGGCACCATTACATTTTGGACAATCAAGTTCGGTCATGTAATTTTCAATCCATTCACGAATCCATGTACTTTTTGTTTCCATATAACGACGTTCTAAATTAGTAATAATTCCTTCATATACCCCTTTTGTTGTTCTGGTATTACCATTTTTTGAAGTATAGTTAAATGTCAATATATCATTAGTACCATATAAAACAATATCTCTTTCTTTTTTAGTTAGATTTTTTATTGGTTTATCCATATCTATTTTATAATGACTACAAGCGGTTTCTAAGTTAGTATAAGTTATATTACTGTCATCGCTATTGTTGATAACAACTATCGCTCCATCATTTAGACTTATTTCTTTATTAGGAATAACTAAATCTTCGTCTATTTTATACTTAATCCCTAGTCCCTTACATTCAGGACAAGCCCCATAAGGTGCGTTAAAAGAAAACATTCTTGGTTCTAATTCTGGTAATGAAAAGTCGCACTGAGGACAAGCATAAGTTTCACTCATTAACATTTTTTCTTTACCAATGACATCTATCAAAACTTTACCATTTCCTAGTTTAGTAGCTATTTCAACAGCTTCATATAGTCTACTTCTAATTTCATCTTTAATTATTAATCTATCTACTACAACTTCGATAGTATGTTTTTTATTCTTTTCTAACTCTATTTCTTCTGATAAATCATGTTCTTCCTCGTCGATTAAAACTCTAACATATCCTTCTTTTCTTAAATTATCTAATAAGTCTTTATGAGTTCCTTTTTCGAGCCCTACTACTGGTCCTAAAACTCTTATTTTAGTTCCATTTTCTAAAACTAAAATATCATTTACCATTTCCTCAATACTTTGTGATGTTATTGGAATATGATGATTAGGACAATAAGGAGTCCCAATTCTTGCATATAAAAGTCTTAAATAATCATAGATTTCAGTTACCGTTCCTACGGTACTTCTTGGGTTTTTATTGGTTGTTTTTTGATCAA
>CAZIDO010000075.1:0-3445 GCA_964538005.1 uncultured Muribaculaceae bacterium | reverse complement strand
GACTCTCGACATATCTTCTTTGTCCTTCAGCATATATTGTATCGAATGCTAAAGAAGATTTACCACTACCGCTGACTCCTGTCATGACAATTAATTTATCTTTAGGTAAGGTTATATCTATATTTTTTAAATTGTTTTCTCTCGCACCTTTAATAATTATTTGATCCATTGTTACCCTCCAATTTATAGGCATCTTTATCACCATATTGATAATATCTTATAGCCCTTTTTACTTTTATATCATACTTTCCTAGTGTGGCAGTTATTTGTTTTTTCTCTTTTTCCGTAAGTTTATAAGTTTTAATAAACCTTTCAAGCCTATCTTCATTGTTTAAAGCCTGCGCCATTTCAATTATTTCTTCTCTTGAAATAATTCTTTTTACATACATATCACTGCAAGCATATATATTATAATAACCATTGTAATCATCCTGATACTCACTACTTATTGTTCCAAAACCAATAACTTCACATAAAATTGGGGTTTCATTAAAATCGGTAAATCGAAATGTATCTTCAAAGTTTTTGCACATATGAAATCCATTACCAACCAGTCCAGCTTGAACCATTCCATTTGTATGAATACATTCTCCAACTTCAAACGCTATACCATGGTCATTAATAAGTTCATTTTGAAAAACTTTATACCCTTCAATATAGTCCTCCATAACAATACCACCTGTCATTTATTATATCATAGTTGTCAAGTTATAAAATTAACTATATCTAGCTTACATTACGAACAAAAGTTTGTCAAGGCCATCGTCTTTTTTATTTTGAAAAACATAATATATATATGGTGATGTTATGGCTTTTTATTCATTACGCCATTTATTAATTATTTTAACCTATACGGTTATTCCTATACTATGGGGAATGCATTTAAAAAAAAAATTTAATGTTTTAAAAGTTAGCATTATAAGTTTATTTGTTTTAGAAATAATTAGAGTTGTTTTCCTTTGTTTGACAAATGATTTTCAAATTAACCGTGATTTATCATTACAACTTTGTTTTACTTATCCGTTAGTTGGTTTACTTTATTTATTTAGAAAAAAGGATTATATTTTAAGCTTTTTAGGGACTTTTGGTATTTTATATGGCATAGTAGCTATTACAATTATGGATCCTAATCCGTTTTTAAGTTTTACAATTATTCAATCATATCTATACCATGGTTTGATGATTTTTATTGGTGTTTATATTGTCAGTCATTATAAAATTAATTTTAGTTTTAAAAGTATTTTGATTATTTTTATTCAAATTACTTTAGGGATGATTGCTAATTCGGTTATTAAAAATGGATCTAATTACATCTTTTTAAATACTTTTTTAAAACCTAGTTATAGTTTAAATTATACGGCCAATATTGAAGTATTTAACTTACCAATATTTTGTGGTAATTCAATTAATGACTTTTTAATCCACTTGCTTAATAATGTAGGTTTTTTCTATTACTATATTTTATTTGGATTACTTATTTTTAGTTTTTCTTCTCTTTGGTTATATTTATTTATCAAAAAAATACGAAATTAATCGTATTTTTAACTAGATTCTTTTTTCACCACTAAATTCTGGTACAACGGGTTTATAGGTATCGGCGAAATACCTTTCAGATATTCCATACATATCCTCTGGATTTGTACAATTAATATATCCTCCTTGAGCGATGTTCATCTTTTCTTCCATTGATTTAAATGACCATTTTTATCCAAAAGTATAATTTATAACATTTTTTGATAAAAAAGAAAATTATTAGCTTAATTCTATTTTATTTGTTACTTTATTTATCCAAGTCATTACGTCTTGTTCCATTTGAGTTGTTATATTAGTAACACCCAACTTACTATGTTTTTCAGTACCATGGAAATCATTCCCTACTGATACTAACAAATTATTTTCTTTAGCGTACCCATATAAAAATTCTACTTGTTCTACAGTTGATTCATTGCATATTTCTATACCATCAACAAATGGTAAACAAGAATTTAAGATTTCTTTTACATCAGTATCTGCGCCATATTTAAATGGATGTGCGAGGAAAATCTTACCACCATTATTATGAATTATTTGCCCTACTTCTTCGACAGTTGGCCATACAATATGCATATCAACATATAAAGGAAAATCTGGATTCATAGTTCCTTCTCTATATAAGTCAGAGACTGTAAAAACATTTAAATATTCTAAATATTGTTTACTACTTGTTGTTTGCATCATTCTAAACAAAGCCATATGTGCATATTCAGTATCTTGGTTATAAGGTACAGATTCATCTAATTCTAGTTGTAACTCATTGCAAAGTCTAATAAGCTCATTAAATATTTTAGCTTGACGCTCTCCTAGTGTACCATATTGTCCACGTGCCCATTCTTGAACTGGTTTTAAATTAAAGTCGTAGCACAAAATATCATATGTTACATTCCCAACTAAAGAGTCTGCTTCCATACCATATATAATTGTCCCTTTGAAATTTGTTTTATCTAAATCATTATAGCAATCACATGAGTCATGATCTGTTATCGAAACTATTTCTAAATTAGCTTCTGAGCATTTATCCAAAACAAAATTAATATCATGAACTCCATCTAATGAATGATTAGAATGCATATGTAAATCTATTTTTGTCATTTTTTTCACCCTTTCATAAATTTATTATATCACAAAAGCTTAATTCTATTTAACAACATTTCAACATCTTGTAAAATAAATATTTGTAGCGGCTATAATTAATTTCAATAAAAACAAAAGTGTAATGTAATGGGTAGCATGTTGGTCTCCAAAACCAAGAACCTTAGTCCAAAACTGAAGCCTCCCGCCATATGTAATATTAAATTATATAAAAAAACGAGAATAAACTCGTTTTTGTTTTTCATTAATTATTTAATAATTTCTGAAACGTTACCAGCACCAACTGTTCTACCACCTTCACGGATTGAGAATTTAGTTCCGTTTTCGATAGCGATTGGAGCGATTAAGTCTACAACCATTTCAACGTTGTCACCTGGCATTACCATTTCAACACCTTCTGGTAATTCAATAACACCTGTAACATCAGTTGTACGGAAATAGAATTGTGGACGATAGTTACTAAAGAATGGAGTATGTCTTCCACCTTCATCTTTGCTAAGTACATAAACTTGAGCTTTGAATTTAGTATGTGGAGTAACACTTCCTGGTTTAGCAATAACTTGACCACGTTCAACATCTTCACGAGAAACACCACGTAATAAGATACCAGCATTATCTCCTGCTTCTGCATAATCTAATTGTTTTCTAAACATTTCAATACCAGTAACTACTGATTTTTTAGTAGGTTTAATACCAACAATTTCAATTTCATCATTAAGTTTTAATTGACCTCTTTCAACTCTACCAGTTGCAACTGTACCACGGCCTGTAATTGAGAATACGTCTTCTACTGGCATTAAGAATGGTTTATCAGTAT
>CAZIDO010000074.1:0-5443 GCA_964538005.1 uncultured Muribaculaceae bacterium | reverse complement strand
GATGCCGGCTTAGGTGGTCAAAAAGTATTTGAAAAAAGAGAAATTTAATTTTCTCTTTTTATTTTACCAATTCCAATTTTTAATTTCTTCCATATCTTCACCATGTTCTCTAATATAAAGATTATGTTCTATTAATTTCTTTTTCATTTTTTCCATTAAATATATTTCTTTACTGCCTTGTTTAGCTAAATGAGAAATAACATCTTGTACTAAATGAAATCTATCTATCTTATTTTGAACGCGCATATCAAATGGCGTTGTAATAGTTCCTTCTTCTAAATATCCATGAACTGAAATATTACGATTATGTCTTAAATAAGTTAATTCGTGAATTAAAGTTGGATATCCATGATATGCAAAAATGATGGGTTTATCTTTAGTAAACAATAAATCATATTCTTCATCTGATAAAGCATGTGGATGTTTTGTTGGTGACTCTAATTTCATTAAATCAACAATATTTATACATCTTATTTTTAAATCAGGAAGTTCTTTACTTAAAATAGAAATAGCAGCGATTGTCTCTAAAGTTGGTGTATCACCACAGCATGCCATAATAACATCTGGTTCATCTTCTTGATCATTACTCGCCCAAGACCATATACCAATACCTTTTGTGCAATGTTCGATAGCTTCATTCATTGATAACCATTGATAGCTTGGATGTTTTGAAGAAATTATAACATTGACATAGTTTTTACTTTTAATACAATGATTAAATGTAGATATTAAACAGTTGGCATCGGGTGGTAAGTACATTCTAACAACATCCGCTTTTTTATTTGCAATATGATCTAAAAACCCAGGATCTTGATGGGTATATCCATTATGATCTTGTTGCCAAACATTTGAAGTTAAAATTAAATTAAGTGACGCGATTTCTCTTCTCCATGATATTTGATTACAAACTTTTAACCATTTAGCATGTTGACTCACCATTGAATCAACTACTCTAATAAAAGCTTCATAACTGCTAAAGAAACCATGTCTTCCAGTTAATAAATATCCTTCTAACCAGCCTTCACACATATGTTCTGATAAATATGAATCAACTATTCTACCGGTGTTGTTCAGTTTTTCATCAGTATCAATTATTTCTTCTTGCCAGTCTCTATCAGTTGTTTCAAACATTTTATATAGCCTATTTGACATAGCTTCATCTGGACTAAAACTTCTAAAATTATGAGGATTATTTTTAAATATATCTCTAATATATCCACTAAGTTCTAACATATCACTAGTTTTAACTTCTCCGTAATTAGGAACATCAATCGCATAATTCCTAAAATCAGGTAAAATTAAATTTTTAAGTAATAACCCCCCATTTGTATAAGGACTTGATCCCATTCTTTTATTACCAGTAGGCAATAATTCTTTAAGTTCGGGAATTAATTTGCCTTCTTCAGTAAACAATTCTTCGGGATGATAACTTTTTAGCCAAGTTTCTAGTTGCGCCAGATGTTCTTTCTTCTCCATAGAAATTGGAACTTGATGGGCTCTAAAAGTACCTTCTACTTTATTACCATCTACTTCTTTAGGGCCAGTCCATCCTTTTGGCGTTTTCAAAATAATCATCGGCCAAGTCGGCATTTTATTTGAATTACCAACTCTAGCATCTTTTTGAATTTCTTTTATTTGTTCCATTACTAAATCCATAGTTTGCGCCATTGCTCGATGCATAGTTTTTGGGTCATCGCCTTCAATTAAATAAGGTTTATAGCCCAATCCATAAAAATAGCTTCCGAGTTCTTGATTACTCATTCGAGCAAATACAGTTGGATTACTAATTTTATAACCATTTAAATTTAAAATAGGTAGAACAGCTCCATCGGTTTTGGGATTTATAAATTTATTTGAATGCCACGAAGTCGCTAACGGACCAGTTTCAGCTTCACCATCACCAACAACACAGGCTACTATCAAATCAGGATTATCAAAAGCCGCTCCAAAGGCATGGGCTAAAGAATAGCCTAATTCTCCACCCTCATGAATACTTCCTGGATTTTCTGGAGCAGCATGACTTGAAATCCCACCAGGAAATGAGAATTGCTTAAATAATTTTTTTAAACCTTCTTCGTCTTCGGTTACATTCGGATAAAATTCACTATAACTGCCTTCTAAATAAGTATTAGCCACTAAAAAGTTTCCGCCATGGCCAGGTCCAGAAATATAAATCATATCTACATCATTTTCTTTAATCACTCTATTTAAATGAGTATATACAAAGTTTTGCGCAGGAACAGTCCCCCAATGTCCAACTATTTTTTTCTTAATATGATTAATATTAAGTGGTTTTTTAAGTAATGGATTATCTAATAAATATAATTGACACGCTGATAAATAATTAGCGGCTCTAAAATATTTATCGATTAATTCTAATTTTTCTTCTGTTATTTGTTTTGTCATTTTTATCCCCTTCTATTCTTATAACATTATAGCAAAATTGATTCAAAATAACAATTGAATTTTACTTTATATATTTAAAATATCTTGTATAAAAAAACAAGTTATGTTATATTATAAATATGAGGAAGCTTATTAACTAGGCACCTCGTAGATTGAGATACCTAGCTTCGGCTAGGTTTTATTATGCTTAACCCCCTGAAGAGTTTCGTTTGTTGATTAAATATAAAATTATAACAAGTATAACTAAATATTCCACACTTTGCCTCCATAATCATCACCTCCAGGTGTGCACTTTGGTACCTAACCTCATCTCCCTTTATTAGTAATATACGAGGTTGATTTCCAATTTCCTTCTTCAAAACAAAAAGAAATGATTATTTTTTCATTTCTTTTAATTTGTATAAAATATTTAAAGCTTCTAATGGTGTTACTTCTAAAGGATCAATTTTATTTAATTCTTCTTCTACTTTTGATTCTTTAGGAATTAAATCGTCAATTGGTAATGATTCTTGGATTTTTACTTCCCTCGTTTTTTCATTGCCTTCGTATACTTTTAAAATTTCACTAGCTCTTTTTATTAAACTATCTGGTAAACTCGCTAATTTAGCAACGTGAATACCATAACTTTTGTCAACACTACCTTCTTTTATTTTATGCAAGAAAGTAATTTGACCATCTTCCTCGTAAGCACTGACGTGAATATTATGTAACCCACCTAATGTTTTTTCTAAATCAGTTAATTCATGATAATGGGTTGAAAAGAAAGTTTTTCCTTTAATATTTTGATGAATATATTCAATAATTGATTGAGCTAAAGCCATACCATCAAATGTTGCCGTTCCTCTACCTAATTCGTCAAATAAAATTAAGCTTTTATCAGTAGCGTTACTAATAGCATTATTAGCTTCCATCATTTCGACCATGAAAGTAGATTCCCCACTTACTAAATCATCACTGGCACCAATACGCGTAAATATTGCATCAAATACTGGTAATTTAGCTTCTTTAGCCGGAACAAAACATCCGATTTGAGCCATAATTGCCATAATTGCCATTTGGCGCATATATGTTGATTTACCGGCCATATTAGGCCCAGTTATTAATAAAATATTGGTCTTATTATCCATGATTATATCATTGGCAACAAACTCGCCATCAATTACTTTTTCAACTACTGGATGTCTAGAATCTTTAACATCTAACTCATTTTCAGTTAAAGTTGGCCTAATATAATTATTTTGCTCACTAACAGTTGCGAAAGATTGCAAAACATCAATCTCACTAATTGTTTTAGCAATTTCTTGTAATTTAGGAATATATTTTTTTACTTCATCCCTAATACTTGAAAATAAACTATATTCAAGTTCGACAATTTTTTCTTCAGCATTTAAAATTAATGATTCTTTTTCTTTTAAAATTGGACTGATGTATCTTTCACAATTTGCTAAAGTTTGTTTACGCTGATAACCAAATTCATCTTTAACGGCATCAATGTTACCTTTACTAATTTCAATATAATAACCAAATACTCTGTTATATCCAACTTTTAAATTTTTAATTCCAGTTTTTTCTTTTTCTTCTTGTTCAAATCTAGCGACAAAATCTTTGCCACTTTTTCTTAGATTTTTTAATTCATCTAAATCTTGATTATAACCCTCTTTGATTAAATATCCTTCTTTTAAACCAATCGGAGGATTTTCATGAATACTGACAGTTAATAATTGATATAAATCATCTAAAGGTTTTAATGTCTTATGAAAATTAATTTGTTTTAAAATTTCAGCTATGGCTGGTATTACACTTATCGAGTTTTTAAGTTGTAACATATCTCGAGCATTAGCATTTCCAAAAGCTACTTTACCGCTTAATCTTTCTAAGTCATATACCTCAGTTAAATAATTTTCTAAATCACTTTTTAAAATAAATTCTTTTAATAAAGTATCAACAGCATCATATCTTTCTTCAATTTGTTTTTTATTAACTAAAGGACTCAAAATATAATTTTTAAGTAATCTAGCTCCCATTGCCGTTTTAGTTTTATCTAATAACCATATTAACGAATAATTTCGTTGTTTCAATCTTAAAGTTTCTACTAATTCTAAATTTCTTTTAGTATGAACATCCATTTTTAAATAATTTTTATTTTCAATTATTTGAACATCTTGCAAATGGTCTAATCCTCTTTTTTGATTGTGAATAATATAAGCAATTAAATGTTTTACTGTTTCAATATGTCTTAAATCAGATAAATCTTTATAAACTTTTGCATATTCATCAGTTACATCATCAGTAATTGTAATAGTTAAATGAAATTGATTTTTTAAAATAGAATAAATGTTTTTATCGACTTTATCAGTAATTACTACTTCTTTAGCACCTAAGTTAACGATTTCACTAACCACTTTTGAAGTATTGTGTTCTAATAATAAAACATAAATTTCCCCGGTCGATACATCAGCGTAACTAACACCGTAGGCGTGTTTAAAATCAACAATATTAGCAATAAAATTGAAGTCATCAGATTTTAACGTGTCACTATTCATGACAGTGCCTGAACTAACTATTTGCACAATATCTCTTTTGACAATTCCTTTGACATCTCTTGGATCTTCTAGTTGTTCACAAATACCGACTTTATAACCTTTTTCAATTAATTTATCAACATAACCACTAGCTGCGTGATGAGGAATTCCACACATCGGAATCCTTTCAACTAAACCAGCAGATTTTCCTGTTAAAGTTAATTCTAATTCACGACTTAATAATATTGCGTCATCAAAAAACATTTCATAGAAATCGCCAAGTCTAAAAAAGATTATTAAATCTTCATTAGCATTTTTAATTTCTAAATACTGTTTCATCATCGGAGTTACTTTATCTAAATCGACTTCTTTTCTTTCCATTTTACCACCAACATCTACTATTTGAAGTAATTACATTATACCGCTTTTATAGTTGATTAGTCAACAAAATAACGATATTACCGTTAGCTTTTTGTGTCGCTATTTACTAAAAAACTATCATTGAAGATAGTTTC
>CAZIDO010000073.1:0-5696 GCA_964538005.1 uncultured Muribaculaceae bacterium | reverse complement strand
TCCACATTCATAAACGAAAGATATGAATCGATATTTAAAGAAATAAATAAAAATATAATCATTCCTATAGAAATTCCCCAAAATATTCCAGAACTTTGTTGATTTTTAAGACCATCCTTATATGTAGAAACATTCGCGCCTGTGCCAAAAATCGACTTTAAAATAACCGGTATGGTTTGGATTGGATAAGTGATAACAAACATGTTAAGAAGACGTTCGTCAACAATAATGCTTAAAATGAACCATGTTAAAATTGGAAATAAAGACATTAACAATGTATCTAAACAAATTCTAAGCAAGCGTCTCATACCTCTACACCTCTTTTTTAATTCTAACATAAACTGTATAAAAAAAGAAGAACCTATTCCATTCTTCTTGACTGTGTAACCATTTGATTCGCAAGAACTGTCGCACCCGCCACCAAAATACCTTGAATTACATTATTAATAATTGTATCTCCACCCATTAATACCGATATAATTATTCCTATTATCAGTAAAATAACTGGTATATATTTATTTTTAATTAATGATGTATTTTTAATAATATAACCGATAATATATAAAACTGGTATCAATATCAATTTGGTTTCCATAATATAACTTAAAAACTCCATAATCATCCCTCTTTCTAATTAATTTTATTAAATTAAAAGGGATAAATGCCTATAAAAAAAGTATTGATGGTCAATACTTATTTCATTTCCATCTTTTGAAAGAATTCATCAAGTGTTTCTGTTTTATCAGTGTAACCACCTATTTCTGTTACTACTGCTTTGTTTTTAATACCTAATGTAAGAGGGGTTCCCCATTCATCGTTATCCTTGAAATATTCAAGTGACGCCAATAAAGCAGTTCTCTCATCATTAGTTAACTTATCAATTTCGATAACATAAACTGGCAAGTTATTTTTAACTGCATAATCGTTAATGATTGGTTTAAACTTTACGCAATAACTGCATGTTGTTTGCGCTAAAACAAGGGCAAACGGTTCATCGCTTTCGTATAAGCATTTATATTGATCATAAGTAATTTCACCAAGTCCTTCATATTCGCTAGAACTAGCAATATCACAAGCAAACTTAGCTAATTTTGCTTCTTTTAAGAAAGTATTAATTGCTTCTTTATCTCCTAAAATGTCTTCTTTATGAGCTTGGACTTTTCCATTTTCAATAATTACAATAACGTCTTTACCAAATGAATTGTCGGCATATTGAAGTTCTTTTTTAGCAGTCTTCATATCATCAGTACCAATTGCTTCCGTATCTAAATAATAAAGAACATGACCAATACTAGTTGCAGCATTATTTAAATTTTCTTTCTCTTTGTCAGATAAATCTTTTGCTACTATAACCGAATTTTTCTTTTCTTCTTTCATTAAACATTGGTATTGTTTATAGTTAACTTTACCTAGTTTATCGTAATCACCATCAGCTTTTATGCCACACGCAAATTCTTTATCTGCTTTTGGCCAGAAACTAATTAAAACGATAACTAAAACAACTGCAATTACTATTCCAAAAATCATTAATAATCTCTTGTTCTCGTTCATCATATTACCTCTTTTCCTATATAATAATATCATATTTTTAATGCCTTGGCTAGATTATCACAAAAATTTCATATAAAAAGCAAGCAATTAATAGCTTACTGAATATTTTGTAATTTTTGAATACGATTTGTTGTATTTGGATGAGTACTCCAAAGTGAATCCTTTTCTTTGCCTTTTAATGGATTGACAATAAATAATGATTCCGTTGCTTTATTAACATTAATCGGTTCGTTTTCAGTCTCAAGCTTTGCTAAAGCATTAATAAGTCCCTCTTTGTTACGAGCAATTTCCACCGCTGTAGCATCAGCTAAGTATTCACGATTACGAGAAATAGCCAACTTAAGTAATGTAGCAAAAATTGGAGATAGAATTAAGAATAGTATTCCTACTAACATTAATACGGCTCCTGTTTTACTATCTTCATCACGACTTCCCCCACCCCATAAAAAGCTATGAGTAAGCATATCTGCTAAAATAGTAACAAAACCAACCATAACAATCGCAATTGTTGAAAGTAATATGTCATAGTTTTTGATATGTGAAAGCTCATGTGCTAATACTCCTTCAAGTTCATATTTATCTAATTTATTTAATAAACCTGTGGTAACACATACTACTGCATTTTTGGGATTACGCCCCGTTGCAAATGCATTCAAAGCGTTTGTTTCCATAACATATACTTTGGGCATTGGTAATCCTGCGCTAATACAAAGAGATTCTAATGAAACGTTTAATTGTAAAAATTCCTCTCTGTTTGCAGGTCTCGCACCATTAATTCCTAAAATCATTTTATCAGAATTATAGTAAGAAACAAATGCAGATATTCCTGACACGGTTAAGCCAATAAAAGCAGCTAAATAAACATTATTAAAAAACATTAACGATAAGAAATAAATTAATAATGTAATAAAAACAAAGAAAAAAGTAATAATTAATCCTGTTTTCAACTTATTTTTTCGAACATCTCTTAAAATCATTTTATAATTCCACCTTTACTACTTCTTTTTCACTATCTGCCACTTTGAAATATTCACGTTCTTTGTATTTCATCATGCCCGCCATGATATTGTTTGGAAACATGGCAATAGCCGTATTGTAATGCTGAATTGAATCATTATAAAACTGTCTAGCAAATGCTATTTTATCTTCAGTTCCAGTTAATTCAATTTGTAAATTTTTATAAACTTCGTTGGCTTTTAAATCTGGATAACTTTCTCCAAGCATTAATAAACTTTTTAAATTTTTACTAACTTCTTCGCTGTTTTTAGCGAGTTCACTCATTGACGAATTATCATTACGTGCATTTACTACCTCAACTAAAACTTTACTTTCATAATCAGCATACCCTTTAGTCACTTCTACTAAATTTGGAATCAAATCAGCACGTCTTTTTAATTGATTGTCTATTTGCGACCATGCATTATTACATCTAATATTTAAACTAATTAAATGATTATATAATAAAATAATGGCAACTACTATAACTGCAATTATTATTCCGGCAATTAACATCCCATTCATTGTAATCAACCCTTTCATATTAATTTACTAATATTTTAACATATTTATGTGTAAAAACAAAGAAATATTCGGCAATTCCTACAATTAACCACATTTATAAAATTTAATATTAAAAATGGTCGACAATTGCAACCATTTCTTTTTGGAATGTAATTTAGAGTTTTTTGACAATAAAATTTTCATAGTCATCAAAATCAGTAGAATAAAACATTTTAATATTCACTAATAATTCAGGATGTTTTTTTCTAGCATATGAAGGAACAAATTCCTCTTTAACAAGGAGCAATTTGGCTTAATATTGCCTGAAATCACTATTATTTGATTACTATTAATGTGATTTAATATGTCAGCTTGCCTCACCAGTTTGTTCATATCCAAGTTTAAATACGTAACTATCCTTATATTATTCTCAATAAAGGATGATATTTCCTGGAAACGGTGCTGATTGAGTTTTCTATCATTCAAATGATGGGTTGAATATCTTCGATTACTTGCACTTTTTGATTGTGTTTTGTTATGTCTCCTAAAAATACCATATGTGTTTTTGTTTTAAGTCAAACGATATATCTTTGGTTATTTCATATACATGTTTATTCGGTGCCTCTATAACATTAGTATCTCCATATTCCAAACGTAATAAATGGTAATTTTCGTCTTTTTGCCTTGCATCTGTCGGAAATATTACTTGCCTCCTTTTCTCTTATACTGTTTCTTTTTTGGTATACCGTACGCGATGCTATCCGATATGTTAGCCAATTTATCATCGTTCTGCATTTCATCACTCCGTCTCTAATTTTATTTTTGATTATTCTTAGTCTATATTGTTTCCTTATACTAAATATTATAAATAAAAAAGCCCATGATATGGGGCAATTTGTGCAAACATTATGATTATATGCCTAAATTTTGCAAAATTCGACTAATTATTAGTACATGCTGCATACATACGCTTAAATATTCTTAAATGTTCTTCTTCATCAGCAATTATCTCTGTCAACAGTTGTTTTATATATTTGTCATCAATAATTTTACGGTGTTCTTCGTAATTTATAATTGCCTGTTGTTCACTTTGAATATTGACGAGTAGCATTTCTTTTATTTTTGTAACATAATTGACGTTTTGGGCCGTCCAAGGTATCTCTTTGTTATTTGAGCAGTCAATTGTATGATATTCTGGCTCCAGTCCTAGTAATGATATGGTTCTACCTAATAATTCCAAATGACGCATTTCGTCAATAGAGATTTCTTCTAATGTTTTTGCGAATTGCTTATTGTCTTGCGATTTTATGATTTGCTGGTATGTATACAGCATTATGGCTGTAAATTCGCTAACAGATCCTGCATAATCTTGTAGTAGTATTTGTGCATATTCTGAATTTTGTTGTTCGACACGTGGAGTCATATATGTTTTCATTTTATCACCTATTATAATTTTATTAAATGAATTGTTGGAATATGTATTTATTTTGCTATTGTTGTCTTTTTACTTCAACTTTTGCTCGTTAACGTTTTACTTTGATTAACTTTTTTTCACTTTCTAAGATAAATAATCATAAATAAAAAGGAAATCGCTCATAAATGTTGTATCTTTTATATGAGAGGCTTTTTTTATTTACTCTGTGTTGTAATTAGATTATATAATAATTCTTATATACTATATAACAAATCGCTATCTGTTATTAATGATATACAATATACGTGATATGGGACATAATACGCGTTGAAGAATCTAGAAAGGAAGAAATAATTGTTAATTATTTAAGGTAACACATTATGAAAGATTTAAATTTATTACTTTGTCAATTAGACAATATTATTAATATGGGATGGGTACCCTCGACTGCAGGTGGTAGCGGTGGAATTGGTATTACATTAGAAAGGTTATTGAACCGTGAAAGTAACAGCTTGCCTATTGCTGACTTTGGCGAAATAGAAATTAAAACTAGAAAATTATATACGCGAAGCTATATTACTCTTTTTAGTGCTGCGCCAGACAGCTATTTATTTGAAACAAAGCGTCTTTACGAAAAATATGGTTATCCACATTCTAAAGCGCCTCAATTTAAAGCATTTAATATTTCGGTATACAGCAATTATATGGTATCGCTCAGCAGAAGATATGATTTTATAATTTGGGTGGATCGTTCGAACGAAAAAATTGTATTACAAGTGTATGATAAAAGAGGTCATTTGGTGGATGATATGTCATCATGGTCATTTGACCTATTAAGGGAGCGAATCCTATTAAAGCTTAAACATTTGTTATTAGTTAAAGCTGATAGAAAGTTTGAAATAGGAACGGTTTATTACAAGTATCTTTATGCCCGTTTGTACATTTTAAAGGACTTTGATAGTTTTATAACTGCTATCGAAAAAGGGAAAATACGTATCACTTTTAAACTTAATGTTATTTTAACTGGGCCTAAAATGGGGCAAATGCATGATCACGGAACGAGTTTTGATATAAGGGAAGAAGATTTAAAGGAAATATACTATCTAATATAAAGTACTCGCACGGAGGTGTTGTAGACCAAGCTGCTTGTTAATATTAATTATTCACCGGCATTGAAAAACCGCTGATGTAATCAACGGTTTTTTTAATCAGTATGGTCGGGAAGACAGGA
>CAZIDO010000072.1:0-5725 GCA_964538005.1 uncultured Muribaculaceae bacterium | reverse complement strand
TTCTTTTTTTGTATCCGAAACCATTTTACACTATCTTTTTGTTACTTAATTTGACAATTAATATGGTTGGTGTTAGGATATAATTGCTTATAACTTGGAGGTGTTAACATGCGAGGCGATAATAACTATTTATATGCAGATCCGTCAAATTTAATATTGGAACAAGCGGGATTCGAGTCAGGTAGCACAGGTGGATATAATTTACTTAGAGATCTTGGATATGGGGCTAGTTTATTTGTTCATGTTGATGTGGACGCTGAAATTATTGTAATTTCAGAACAGTATAGTAGATTTATGCCATTTTATGATGAAAATTCAGATGATTTATGTGATGAAGGGGCGGTTAGAGAATTAGTAACTACTAATTATGATGAAGTAATGACAGATTTATGCGAACAAGGAATATTTGAGAAAACAATACAGCCAGAAACCGCTTTTGTTAAAACAATTGCCAATTAAACACTTTAAATTAAGTGTTTTTTTCTTGGGAAATTATAATTCGGAAGTTTCTTTTAAGCTTAGAATATGATATAATTATTTTATCATAAGGGAGGCAGTATTATGGCAGGAAACAACAAATTTAATGGTGGCTTATGGGAAACAGAAACAAATGTTGAAGACTTCATTTTAAATAATTATCATGAATATAAAGGTGATGAATCTTTTTTAGTTTTACCAACTGAAAAAACTAAAAAGTTATTAAATATTGTTCAAGAATTACAAGTACAGGAATTAGAAAAGGGTGTATTAGATATTGATACTAAGCATGTATCAGGTATTAATAATTTTGAACCAGGCTATATTTCTAAAGATGATGAAGTAATTGTTGGATTGCAAACGGATAGTCCTTTAAAAAGAATAATTAACCCATTTGGTGGTATTAGAATGGTTCACACTTCATTAGAAGCTTATGGCTATACCATGGATGAAAAATTAAATGAATGTTTTATTAAATATCGTAAAACCCATAATGATGGCGTTTTTGACGCTTATACTCCCGAAATTAAAAAAGCAAGAAGCAATAAATTAATTACTGGTTTACCAGATGCTTATGGTCGCGGAAGAATAATTGGAGATTATCGTCGTATTGCTTTATATGGTATCAACTATTTAATTAAAGAAAAAGAAAATGATTTATTACGATTGAAAACAATTAATGCTCAGTCTATTAGATTAAGAGAAGAAATTAGTGAGCAAATAAGAGCGTTAAACGAAATAAAACTAATGGCTTCAAGTTATGGCTTTGATATTTCATTGCCTGCTAATAACGCTAAAGAAGCTGTACAATGGCTATACTTTGGATATTTAGCAGCGATTAAAGAAAATAATGGTGCTGCTATGAGTTTAGGGCGTACATCGACCTTCTTAGATATTTATATTGAAAAAGATTTGAATGATGGCATTATTAATGAAACAGAAGCTCAGGAGCTCATAGATCAATTTGTTTTAAAACTTCGCTTAGCTCGTCATTTAAGAACGCCCGAATATGATGAATTGTTTGCTGGCGATCCAACCTGGGTAACCGAAGCAGTTGGTGGAATGACAACTGATGGCCGTAGTTTAGTTACTAAAACCTCTTTTAGATTTTTGCATACTTTAATTAATTTGGAGGCAGCTCCTGAACCTAATTTAACTATTTTATGGTCGAATAGTTTGCCACAAAATTTTAAAAATTATTGTTCTTATATTACGATTAAAACTGATGCAATTCAGTATGAAAACGATGATATTATGCGTCCCATCTTTGGTGATGATTATGCCATTGCCTGTTGTGTATCAGCGATGAAAATAGGTAAACAAATGCAGTTTTTTGGAGCTAGATGTAATATCGCTAAAGCTTTATTATATGCGATAAATGGCGGGGTTGATGAAGTAAGTAATGAACTTGTTATCAAAGATATACCTAAAATAAGTAGTGAAAACTTAGACTATAAAGAAGTTGTTCAAAACTATGATTTAGTTTTAGAGCAAGTAGCAAAAACTTATGTAGATGCTATGAACATTATCCACTATATGCATGATAAATATGCTTATGAAGCTAGTCAAATGGCTTTACACGATACAATGATTGAAAGGTTAATGGCTTTTGGAATTGCTGGATTATCAGTGGCAGCTGACTCTTTATCAGCGATTAGATATGCTAAAGTAAAACCAATATATAATGAATTTGGAGTAGCAACTAACTTTGAAATTGATGGTGATTACCCTAAATTTGGTAATGACAATGATGATGTTGATGAAATTGCTATAGACATTACGAAAAAATTTATGGAAAAATTAAGAACTCATCAATTATATCGTAATGCTAAACATACGTTGTCGATTTTAACGATTACATCTAATGTTGTGTATGGTGAAAATACTGGAGCTACGCCTGATGGCCGTCAAGCTTTAGAACCATTTGCTCCAGGGGCTAATCCAATGCATGGAAGAGATAGTTCAGGTGCTCTAGCATCCCTAAATTCGGTAGCTAAAATACCATATCAAGGTGTCTGTCAAGATGGTATTTCTAATACGTTTTCGATAACGCCAGAAGCCTTAGGTCATACAGAACAAGAACAAATTACTAATTTAACTAATTTATTAGATGGCTATTTTAAACAAGGTGCTCATCATTTAAATGTTAATGTTTTGAATAGAGAAATGCTAATCGATGCCATGAATAATCCTAGTAAATATCCGACTTTAACAATTAGAGTTTCCGGATACGCGGTTAATTTTAATCGACTAGATAAAGCTCATCAACAAGAAGTTATCGACCGAACTTTCCATGGAGCTATGTAATGGGATATATTAATTCCATTGAAACTATGGGGCTAGTTGATGGTCCAGGAATTCGATTTGTCGTTTTCTTACAAGGCTGTTTTTTAAGATGTACTTACTGTCATAATCCAGAAACTTGGGATTTAAGAAAAGGTTTAGAAATGACTCCTTCAGAATTAGTTCGAAAAATAGAAAGCTATAAAGCTTATTTTGGTGAAGATGGAGGGGTAACCTTCTCAGGGGGTGAACCTTTATTACAACCTGAATTTCTTATTGAAACTATGAAATTATGTCATGAGAAAGGGATAAATAATTGCCTTGATACTTCTGGTTTTGGAACTGAAAAAGATGAGGATGTTTTAAAGGAAACAGATTTAGTTATTTTGGATATTAAAGCTATTGGTAATGAAAAATATCAAAATATTACTGGTAAATCAATAGATAAATTTAATGATTTTTTAAATCTTTGTCAAAAATTAAATAAAAGGTTATGGCTAAGACAAGTGATTGTTCCAGGCACAAATGACAATGAACAAAGTATTTTAGAAATGAAAGAATTCATCCAAAAAATTAACAATGTTGAAAAAATTGAATTACTTCCATATCATGATTATGGTAAAGAAAAGTATGATGCATTAGGACTTAATTATCGTTTGAAAGAAACCCCTAATATGGATTTAAATGAATTAGAAAAACTTAAGAAAATACTAGGCTGACCATTTTGTCAGTTTTTGTATGATAAATTTGACAAAAATTGTGAAAAGGATTATAATGGCAACCATATCTATTAATATAGTTATTTTTTATGAGAAGGAGAATTAAAAATGACCGCACAACAAGAGGTCTTAGGTGACCTTGATGAAGTTCCTGATTCGAAAATTAGAACAGGAAAAATAGAAATCCATAATACGCTATGTTTTAAAAATGCCGATATTAGTTCTGAGGAAGGACTCAGTGTTTTAGAAGCATATGGATATAAATGTGGATACCATTATAATTTCCGGGTATCTGGGTCGAATGTCGAACAACTAGTTTTCTATAATGGTCGACATGATATTTTTACTTGTCAAATTGAGAACGGAATTTTTTGTCCACAAAGACTAGTTATTGTTCGCGATTCTCACAGTGGACCAATATCAATCCATGAAAGCTATAAGCGGACTCAAGCTCCAACTTCATGTTCGCCAAACCGATTAAAAAAAGGATTACAACCAGTTGGAAATATAAATAGTTTAAAATATTATGGTGGAAATTTATTTCCAATTTTAGGTAATTACAAAACTAGTTTATATGGCCGCAACAAGAAAGACAATGAAGAAAGAAAAATGGATGAAGAAAAAATCCAACCTAGAGGGTGGACATCATTTGAAGATCGTCTAGGAATGATTATGCGTTTGGTTAATTGTTATCAATTTGGCGATACCTATACTAACTTTGATGATGAATTAAAATCAATATACGCTAATTTGGTTAAAAAAGATCAGGGAGTACCTGGATATGTCGTTAAATTTTATCAAGGATTCCGTGATTTATATGATTTGAAAGCTGATGAAAAAGACTATATCGTTTTAGAAACCGCTAAGTTAATTGGTAGAGATCCGGCAGAACTAGAACAAGAAACTTTAGAATTCTATGGCGGAGTTGGACCAATAAGCGAATCAAGCGAAGAAACATCATATTTTAAGCCGTTTAGTCGTCTTATGACGTTTTTCGATAGGCGTAGTAGTGTTTTAGCTGGACACTCACCAAAAGTTTTAATGCCATTAAAAAAGTAAAGTTGTATGTTGATGTGAATACCGATTGGTAGACATCAATGTTTAACTTTACTTTTTGTAAACCCCAAAATAATTTTCTTTATTTTTGTGAAGTTTTTTGCTATAATGTATTTATTAGAATAAGGAGGAATTTTTAATGAAAGAAAATGAAAATTTAGACAACAACCAACCAGAAGAAAAAACTGAAAATTTAGATTATAGTTTTGACTTTGGTGGTCAAGTAGATAAACCAGCTGAAACTTTAGAGCCAGTAATGCCAGAAGCAGTTCCAGTAGAACCTGTTTCAATGTCTGAACCAGTGCAACCTGAAGTGATAGTTGATCCAGCACCAGTAATGCCAGAAGTTGCACCAGTAGAGCCAGTAGTAGCTCCAGAACCAACATTAGTTGATGTTTCAGTTCCCGTTATGGAGGAAACACCAGCTCCAGTTATGGAACAAACTGCTGAACCGGTTGCTGAAGTTCAAGAGGAAGCGCCTACTAAGAGCGGAAAAAGTACAGTAACATTTATTATTGTTTTAGGTGTTATTGTAATTTGTTTCATTCTTGCATTACCATTTATTTTAAAATTCTTAGGATAATTTATTATCCTTTTATTTTAGGCCAGTTATTTTGAAAAAATCAAAAATTTTAGAATAGTTATCATTGTGAGAAGTAATTTCCCTTTGAAGTTTTAAAAATATTTTATTAATGTCTTCTTCCTCTTTATCAAAACATTCTAAATATAAAAATCTTAGTTTTTCATCATCCTTGTGATTATATAAACTAGTTAATTCATTAATAATATACTTGCTGTTTTCCTTTTCACTTCTAGTTTGAAAAGGATTTAATTCTTCTTTACTAACGCTAGTATAATCCATAGGCACTATTTTAAGATCAATAGCCATATCGGCAATTTCTATTTCTTCATCTAACATTAAGGAACTTTTATGAGTAATCACTCCGTTTTTGGCGAGCTTTAAGCCCATAGCTTCTTTACCATTGCTTACTAAAAATACATAGTTTAAAAAAGTAACATTAACTTTCTTAAATTTTTCTGTACGGTTATATACTTTTAAAGTTAATTCATTACTAAAACGAACAATTTCATTTTTGAAAATCTTATAGTCTTGGTTAGAAACTCTAAATAAAGGAATTTTTCTAATGTGAACCACCTCATCTTCTGGATTCCATTCAAAGAAATCATAA
>CAZIDO010000071.1:0-5814 GCA_964538005.1 uncultured Muribaculaceae bacterium | reverse complement strand
AAGCAGTTACTAAAGAACGTTTTACTCAAAAACTTAAAATAAAAATGTAGAAATTAATCTACATTTTTTATTTTTATTAAAATTATTTAATTAGACTATTCGGACATTTTTCTTCGTCCCAAACCCAAGTAGCGCATGCTTGACTACCTAGACCGGCAAAAAAACCTCCTACGCTTGCTAACAATGATGCAAATAAATGCATTTTGTGCCCTCCCTTCTTCCCTTTATGTTTAAATTAAATTTAAACCATTAATTATGATTGGCTAAATAAGTCTTGTAATTATCATAAGGTAACCCAAATAACTTATACATAGCCGGAGATATAATAAAACATTGTATTATTAATGAAAATATTAAACAATTAACAATAAATGTATCAGGTATTATAATAGCCATAACAACATATAAAACCGCGATTGAGGTCGAAATGGTTTTATACATTGCACGACGCTTAGGACTCACAATTGGTTTTTTTTCAGTGTCAGCTGGACTATTTTTGAATATAAAAATAGTTCCTATAATACCCAATATAATTTTTATCCAAATAGGAAGTACTAATAAAGTGCATAAATATGTTGATCCAATAAATATCAAGGTGGTTGATACTAGACATATCCAGCTTTTTGTAGCATGCATTCCGAACGATGGCATACGAATTATATTGTAGATAACTGAAAAGATTATCAACTCCATTAAAATTCCTAGCATCAGTGCGATTGCAAAGATAACAATACTTTTAGAAATAGTTAGATATAAACTGGCAATGCCATATTTAATGATTTCCATCTTTTCGTCGGTGTAATCAGGGTAGTATTTTTTAATGAAATTCATTGAATTATTTACTACTAACTCTTTCATCAAATCACTACTTTCTATTTGTTGAGATTATAATATCATTTAAAGAAGTCGAAAATAGTCAAAATATGCTAATGAGATTGCTTTCTGGCTCAAATAGTTTTAACCATGTAACTAAGTGTGACACAAGTCAGCGTTCATACAATATTTAATCGCTTTGGAACAAAAGTGCTCCAATTGCTAACTCACTTTAGTAAAATACAGTTACCGACTTAGTATGACTAGTCACGGCGAGTAGTGTCGATTTTTGTAGTATGCTTTTTGTTGAAATGTAAGGCCATACGAGTTATATTGATATTGTAAGAGAATTTACTAGAAGGGAGATGTAAGAGTGAGAGGTAAAGTAAAATGGTTCAATAACGAAAAAGGTTTCGGGTTTATTGAATACAACGATAGTGAAGATATTTTTGTACATTACTCAGCTATTCTTACAGAAGGCTACAAAACGTTAGTAGAAGGCCAATATGTTGAATTTGAATTGGTGAGAACTGATAAAGGACTTCAAGCCAAAAATGTAGTAGAAATCAAAACTGCTTTAGTGTAGTTTTTTTATTTTGTCTTTCACATTATTTAACGCATTTTTTTATATTATTTTCACGTCAATTGTGATATAATATTAATGGAAGGTGATAATATGATGGAATACAAAATTCATGGAAAAAAATTCAAAATTACAGAAGATGTAAAAAACTATGTAGTTGAAAAACTAGGAAAGCTTGATAAGTATTTCGAAAGCCCTGAGTCTTTTGTTGCCACTGTTGTTATTAGAACAGACGGTCAAATGCAAGTAGTAGAAGTAACTATCCCTGCTAAGAGAATGATCTTACGTGCGGAAGAAGTTAATAAAGATGTATTTGCAGCTATTGACTTAGTATTAGATAAACTAGAAAGACAAATAAGAAAAAATAAAACAAGAATGAGTAAAAAAGCCAATAAAGATAAAGTAATTGGATTAGCTTTAAACTTTGATATCGCTAAAGAAGAAAAAGATACAAGTAAAATTGTAAAACGTAAAGAGGTTGAATTAAAACCGATGAGCGAAGAAGAAGCAATTTTACAAATGAATCTAATAGATCATACATTCTTTGTCTTCAGAAATGCAAAAAATGGCGAAATAGAAGTTGTCTATACTCGTAAAGATGGTAACTATGGAATCATTAAAGAAAAATAAAGACTTTTTAGTCTTTTTTCTTTGAAACTCTGTTATTTTTCACCAAATAATGATAAAATACTATATAGATACGAAAGGAAGATCAATATGCAATTTTTAAAGAAGATTTTTGATCATGAATATAAAGAATTAGAACGTTTTAAACGTATTGCTACAGAAATAGAAACGTTTGACAAAGAAATGAGCAAATTAAGCGATAAACAATTACAAGCTAAAACCCCAGAACTAAAAAAAAGAATAGAAGAAGGCGAAGATCTAGAAGACGTATTAGCGGAAGCTTTTGCGGTAGCTAGAGAAGCCGCATATCGTGTAATTGGACAAAAACCATATTATGTTCAATTAGTAGGTGGATTATGTATTCACTATGGTAATATCTCAGAAATGAAGACTGGCGAAGGAAAAACCTTAACCGCTGTTTTACCAGCATATGCTAATGCATTAACTGGTAACGGAGTTCATATTATCACAGTTAATGAATACCTAGCTGGCCGTGATGCTGAGTGGATGGGTGAAATTTATAGATTTCTAGGTTTGACTGTAGGAGTTAACTACCGTGAATATTCACAAGCAGAAAAACGTGAAGCTTATAATTGCGATATCATGTATTCAACCAATAATGAAATTGGATTTGACTACTTAAGAGATAACATGGTTGTCAAAGCAGAAGAAAGAGTACAACGTCCGCTTAACTTCGTAATAATCGATGAAGTAGACTCAGTATTAATCGATGAAGCTCGTACTCCATTAATTATCTCTGGTGGTAGAATGCAATCAGCAAACTTATATATTCAAGCTGATAAATTTGTAAAAACCCTATCAGAAAACAAAGGGTATATATATGATGAAAAAACTAAAGCCGTTTCTTTAGATACCGAGGGTAATAAAAAGGCCGAGTCATATTTCAACTTAAAGAATCTATATGATATAGAGCATACTACTTTGGTGCATTTCATAAATCAATCATTAAGAGCTAATTACAGCATGAAAAGAGACTTTGATTACGTAGTTCAAGATGGTCAAGTAATAATCGTTGACCAATTTACAGGGCGTCTAATGCCAGGAAGAACATTCTCAGAAGGATTACACCAAGCAATTGAAGCTAAAGAAGGTGTAGAAATCAACGAAGAGACTAAAACTTTAGCAACCATAACATTCCAAAACTTATTCAGAATGTATAATAAATTAGCTGGTATGACGGGTACCGCAAAGACTGAAGAAGAAGAATTTAGAGACATATATAATATGTATGTTATAGAAATTCCAACTAATAAGCCAATTATTAGGGAAGACTTTGGTGACTTAATATTCTCAACAGCTGCTGGTAAATATTCAGCAATCGTTAAAGAAATAAAAGAACGTTATACCAAAGGTCAACCAGTACTAGTTGGTACAGTAGCTGTAGAAAACAGTGAATTAATAAGTTCGATGTTAAAAAAAGAACGTATTCCACATGAAGTATTAAATGCTAAAAACAACGAAAGAGAAGCCGAAATCGTTGCTAAAGCTGGACAAAAAGGTTCAGTAACAATCGCCACTAATATGGCTGGTCGTGGTACCGATATCCAATTAGGCGAAGGTGTTAAAGAATTAGGTGGATTATGTATCTTAGGTACAGAGAGACATGAATCAAGACGTATCGATAACCAATTAAGAGGACGTTCTGGTCGTCAAGGTGATCCAGGAATGACCCAATTCTGTGTTTCATTTGAAGATGAATTAATGGTTAGATTCGGTACCGATAGTGCTAAAGCATTATTACAAAGAGTTGGTTTTGATGGCGAATTATCAATTCGTAGTAAATCATTAGGTAGAGCTATTGAATCCGCACAAAAACGTGTTGAAGGAAATAACTTTGATACCCGTAAAACTTTACTAGAATATGATGATGTTTTAAATAATCAACGTACAATCGTTTATGAAAAGCGTAACCACATCTTAGATAATGACTCAATTCATGAAGATATTTTGAAAAATTTCTATGATCATATTGAAGCAAATGTTAAAGATCATGTTGGTGAAGATGAAAATCTTACCGGTTTGGATGTTAGTGAAATTTTAGAATCAGTTAACCAAAACTTATTAAGAAATCCATTAGAAGTAAAAGAATTAGATGAATTAGATGCTGATAGTTTAACTGAAACAATCTACGAAGCTGTAGTTCAAGAATATGATGAAAAAACTAAAGAACTTCCAAAAGAAACATGTGATGAAGTTGAAAAAGCGATTGCTCTAAAAATTATCGATACTCACTGGATGGATCACATTAATGAAATGAGTATTTTAAGAGAAGGTATTTACTTAAGAAGTTATGCTCAAGAAAACCCAGTTCGTGCTTATACAGCCGAAGGTTATGAAATGTTTGATAACTTATTAGATATTATTGACACTGATATTACAAGATTCTTATTACATGCTGAATTTAGACAAAATACCGAAAGAGAACAAGTAATTAAAGGTCAAGCTGTAGAAGATCCTAATAAAGTTAAAAAAAGACAACCTAAGCGTACTGCTAAAATAGGTCGTAATGATGCCTGTCCATGTGGTTCGGGGAAAAAATATAAACAATGCTGTGGAAAATAGCATAAAATAGGGGAAAAGTTAAAATTAGAAAAAATAACAATTAGTTCGATTTTTATAACTTGTCCACAAAATATTAAAAATATACAGTAAAATAAAGGTGTGAACAAGAAATAGTGTGTTGACACCTTTTAAAATCTAATAGAATAGGAGGAATAATTATTGAAAAAAGATTTAATAAGCGCAGAAATAATAGTAAAAGAAAATAAAGTTGGAATATTAAGAGTTGGAAATATTAATTATATTTCATTAACAGATTTAGCAAAATATCAAAATTCAAGTGATCCCTCTTTTACAGTAAAAAATTGGTTAAGAAGGATTACAACTATTGACTATATTGGGTTGTGGGAACAAATTCATAATCCGGATTTTAATTTGGTCGAATTCGACCAAATTAAAACTGAATATGGTAAAAACTCATTCGCAATGTCTCCAACACAATGGATAAAAAGAACTAATGCAATGGGTATTAGTTCAAAAGGTGGAAGATATAGTATTGGGACTTATGCTCATCCAGATGTTGCGTTTGAATTTGCTAGTTGGTTATCTCCTGAATTTAAGTTATATTTAATAACTGAATTTGAAAGATTAAAAGCAAACGAATCATATCAAGAAAAAATAGATTGGCAAGCTAATAGAATATTGTCAAAATTAAACTATATAGTTCATACTGATGCAGTTAAGACCTATATAGTTCCAACACTTACTGAAGAACAAAAGAAATTTGTTTATGCAGAAGAAGCAGATGTTTTAAATGTAGCACTATTTGGTATGACTGCTAAAGAATGGAGAACAACTAATCCTAAACTTGCTAAAAATGGTAATATAAGAGACTATACTGATTTACTTCATTTAGTAATATTAAACAACTTACAAAATACAAATGCGGAATTAATAGAAGAAAAAGTCAAACAAAGTGAAAGATTAGTTAGACTTAATAATTCAGCAAGAAGACAAATGAAAGTTTTAAAAGATAATAAAAATATTAAGGATTTAGAGTTATTACAAAAACAGGTTAAAGAAGATAGTAGATTAATAATAAAATAGTAAAAAAGCATTGATAGTCATATTCGTCAATGTTTTTTTTGATGTACAATAAAATTGCTTAAAGGAGGAGATAATTAAATGATAAGCATAAGGAAAAGAGGTAATGTATAGAGACTGCTGAAAAAGTATACAAAGATTATTGTAAAGTATATCAGTAGTCTTTT
>CAZIDO010000070.1:0-5856 GCA_964538005.1 uncultured Muribaculaceae bacterium | reverse complement strand
CGAAAGAACAATCCCACATGAAGCTATCGGTGTTAGAGGTGCTAGTAAAGTTATGTTAAAACCAGCTGGAAAGGGTACTGGTGTTAAAGCTGGTGGACCTGTTAGAGCTGTTTTAGAACTTGCTGGTGTTAAAGACATTTTATCTAAATCATTAGGTTCAAGCACTAAAGTAAATATGGCACATGCCACTTTAAATGCATTAAAACAACAAAAAACAGTAGAACAAGTTGCTAAATTACGTGGCAAAAAAGTGGAGGAGATTTTATAATGAAATTACATACAGTAAAACCAAATCCATATGCTACTAAAAACCGTAAAAGAGTAGGACGCGGACCAGGATCAGGAAGTGGAAAAACTTCAGGTAGTGGTGAAAACGGACAAAACTCAAGAAGCGGCGGCGGCGTTAGAATCGGATTTGAGGGTGGTCAAACACCATTATTCAGAAGACTTCCAAAAAGAGGTTTCACAAATGCGAGATTTAAAAAAGTATATGCTGTTATTAACTTAGATGATTTAAATAAATTCGATAATGGAGCTGAAGTGTCTCCAGAACTATTAATTGATATGGGATTAATTAAAAATTCCTTAGATGGAATTAAAATATTAGGTGATGGCAAATTAGAAAAGAAATTAACTGTTAGAGCTAATAAATTTTCTGAAAGTGCTAAACAAGCTATAGAAAAAATAGGTGGAAAAGCAGAGGTGATCTAATTGTTTAAAACGATTAAACAAATATTTAGCCCAGCTAATAAGGATTTGCGTAAAAAGATATGGTTTACCTTATTATGCCTATTTATCTTTAGACTAGGTACAGCCGTTGTTGTACCTGGCGTAGATAATGAAAACTTAAATGTTGGATTTTTACAAATGTTAGATATGATGGGTGGAGGTGCGATGGCGAATTTCTCAATTTTCGCACTCGGGGTATTACCATACATCACGGCATCTATCGTTATGCAATTATTACAAATGGATATTATTCCTTATTTCACTGATTTGGCTAAACAAGGTCAAACTGGGAGAAATAAAATAAACCAAATTACAAGAATAGTCGGAATTGTTTTAGCCTTTGTACAAGGTTATCTATTCTCATTTACATTCTTACCAAGCGGAAGCGTTGTTGATTACTTAGAAGTTGCCTTAGTTTTAACTGCAGGTACTTCACTGCTATTATGGATAGGTGATCAAATAACTACTAAAGGTTTAGGTAATGGTATATCAATGATAATTATGGCTGGTATTTTAGCTAGTACTCCATACATGTTTACAGAAGCATGGTCAAGTCTAGTTGATACAGCAACAACTCAAAGTACATTCTTAGGTGTTATCTCATTTGTGGTATTTGTCTTAGTATATGCTGCTATCGTACTAGGTGTCTTATATGTCCAACTTGCAGAAAGACGTATACCAGTGCAATATGCTAACAAGACTACAAATAGTCAAGGTGGCAAACAAACATACATGCCATTCAAACTTAATTCAGCAGGTGTTATTCCAGTTATCTTTGCATCAGCTTTGATTTCGGTACCGGCTTTAGTTGCTCAATTTGCCAAAAATGATTCATGGATGGCATTTGTCAACAAATGGCTTAGTTTATCGTCAGTAACTGGCTTTATCTTATTCATTGTATTTATTGTTTTATTTACTTATTTCTATACGTTTATAACAGTTAAGCCAAAAGAATTAAGTGAAAACTTACAAAAAAATGGTGGATATATTCCAGGAGTAAGACCAGGCGAAGAAACGGAAAAATACGTTACTAAAGTTTTAATTAGAATTACAGTTGTTGGTGCCATCTTCTTAGCCGTTATAGCTGGACTTCCATATATATTTGGAGCAATCTCAACCTTACCTACTAGTGTTTCATTAGGTGGTACTGGATTAATGATTGTTGTAAGTGTTGTTCTAGAAAGTTATAAACAACTAGAAAGCAACTTAATAAGTCGTAGTTATAAAGGTCGTAGAGGAAGACACTAATGAATATAACTTTTATCGCCCCTCCAGCTGCTGGAAAGGGGACACAAGCAGTCAGAATCAGTCAGAAATATGGGATTCCTCATATTTCTACTGGCGACTTACTGAGAAGTATCGACGATGAAAGTTTAAAACAAGAACTTAAGTCTGGTAAATTTGCAAGTAATGAATTAATAAATGAATTACTTAAAAACAGACTTAGTAAAGAAGATTGTAATCAAGGTTATGTAATAGATGGCTATCCACGCAATTTAAAACAAGCTAAAGATTATGAATGTATTTTACAAGAGTTACATAAAGATGAAGGTATAATTATTATTTTAGATTTAGATAAAGAATTATCTAAAAAAAGAGTAATTGGTCGTATGGTTTGTCCTAATTGTAAAGCTACTTTCAATGAATTATTTCCATCGATGAAAGAAAAACAAGAAAATATCTGTGATATTTGTCATCATGAGCTCGTTAGAAGAACTGATGATAACTTGGACACTTTTGAAGTTAGATATAAAACATATGAAAGAGAAACAAAGCCACTTGTAAAATATTATGAAAGTAAAGGAAATGCGTATCATGTTAATAGTGGTATTAATCATGAATTTACTTTTAACCAAATAGAGAAAATAATAGGAGGCCTTTATGATAAACATTAAGACTCCAAGAGAAATCGAGCTACTTAGAGTTGCCGGTGAAATAACAGGAAGTACACATATACATTTAATCCCTTTTATTAAACCTGGTATCACAACTAAAGAATTAGATAAGTTAGCATACGATTATATTATAAAAAGAGGAGCCACTCCATCTTTTAAAGGCTATGACGGATTTCCTGGAACAATATGTGCTTCAGTAAATGAAGAAGTTGTTCACGGAATACCGAGTAATAGAAAATTAAAAGAAGGCGATATTATTTCCATCGATATAGGAGCTTGCTATAAGGGTTACCACGGTGATTCAGCATGGACCTATCCAGTTGGGGAAATATCAGAAGAAAAAAAATGCTTACTTGCTCATACTGAAAAATCATTATTTGAGGGCTTAGGCGCTATCAAAGATGGTGCTAAAGTAGGCGATATTGGTCACGCCATTAGTAAGTATGCAAACGCTCATAAATTAGGTGTTGTTAAAGAGTTGGTTGGACATGGTGTCGGAACTGATGTTCACGAAGCCCCAGATGTTCCCAATTATGGAGAACTAAATACTGGACCTACTTTAAAAGAAGGTATGGTCATTGCTGTTGAACCAATGCTCAATTTAGGGACAAGAAAAATATACATCTTAGATGATGACTGGACAATTGTAACTGCTGATGATAAACCTTCAGCACACTTTGAACATACAGTTGTTGTTACAAAAGATGGATATGAAATTTTAACCAGGAGGTGATAACATGGCCAAACAAGACGTTATTGAAGTAGAAGGGCTTGTAGAAGAAGTACTTCCAGGGGGAGAATTATTAGTGACTCTTGAAAATAAACACGTTATAAAAGCTCGCGTTTCTGGTAAAATGCGTTACAATCGCATCCGCATTTTAAAAGGTGACAAAGTAACGGTGGAATTATCACCATACGACTTAACACGCGGGCGCATAACCTATAGAAAATAATAGGAGGGATATTATGAAAGTACAACCGTCAGTTAAAAAGATGTGTGACAAATGTAAAATTATTAGAAGAAATGGGAAAGTATTAGTTATTTGTGAAAACCCAAAACATAAACAAAGACAAGGTAAATAGGAGGTGTTTTAATGGCACGTATTAAAGGTGTAGATGTACCAAATAATAAAAGAATTGAAATCGCTTTAACTTATATCTATGGTATTGGAAGAAGTTTATCAACTCAAATCTTAAATGATGCGAAAATTGATGTTAACAAAAAAGCTGGTGATTTAACAAATGATGAATTAGTGGCTATTCGTGATGAGGTTAATAAACACATAACAGAAGGTGACCTACGTCGTGAAGTAAGTATGAATATCAAAACTAAGATGGAAATCAATTCTTATGAAGGTACTCGTCATAAAAGAGGCTTACCAGTTAGAGGACAAAGAACAAGCAGAAATGCTCGTACTCGTAAAGGTAAACCTACAACAATTGCAAATAAAAAGAAATAATAAACGTGAAGGAGGTTATTAAGCATGGCTTATAAAGCAAGAAAACGTAAAGTTAAAAAGAATGTACCAGAAGGAAAAGCTTTTATTAAATCAACTTTTAATAATACTGTTGTAACTATTACAGATAAAGACGGTAATGCTATTAGTTGGTCAGCACCAGGTGTAGTTGGATTTAAAGGAAGTAAAAAATCAACTCCATTTGCGGCTGGTATGGCTGCCGAAGCTGCTGGTAGAGCTGCTGTAGAAATGGGCATGAGAAAAGTTGAAGTGTTTGCTAAAGGATTAGGTTCAGGACGCGAAACAGCTATTCGTTCATTACAAACAGCTGGGTTAGAAATAACTTCAATTACTGATGCAACACCAGTCCCACATAACGGATGTCGTCCACCAAAACGACCACGCGGATAAAAGAAGGGAGTCTTATAATGTCTTATATGAACTTTGAAAAACCAGTATATAAAATAACAGAATATGTAGAGAATAATAATTATGGTAAATTTGAATTAGAACCTTTAGAAAGAGGTTTCGGAACAACAATCGGAAACACTTTAAGAAGAGTAATGTTATCAAGTATGCCTGGAAGTGCAATCGTTGCTGTTAAAATTGACGGTGTTATGCACGAATTCCAAACAATGGAAGGTGTTGTTGAAGACGTTACTGCTATCATCTTAAATCTTAAAGGTGTTGTTATTAAAAATCATTCAGAGGAAACTAAAGTTGCACATTTATCAGTTCATGAAGAAGGTGTAATTACAGCGGCTTCAATCGAATGTGACCCAGATGTGGAAATCGTTAATTCAGACCATGTTATTGCTAATTTAGCAAAAGGTGGTAAATTAGATATAGAATTTATTATTGCCAATGGAAGAGGAGCTGTTTTATCAACTGAAAACAAGAAATTCGTTGAAGACGATAAAATTGGTTATATCCCAGTTGATGCATTATATACACCAATAGAAAGAATTAATTTCTATGTGGATAATGCTCGTGTAGGGCAAGATGCTTCATATGATAAATTAACGATGGAAGTTGAAACTAATGGTTCAATTAGACCAGAGGAAGCTATGGCACTAGGCGCTAAAATATTAATTGAACACTTAAATATTGTAACTAATTTAAGTGAAATAGCTGATATTACCGGTATTATGAATGCTAAACAAGAAGATAGTAAACTTAAGAAGCTAGAAACTTCAATTGATGATTTAGACTTCTCAGTAAGAGCTTACAATTGTTTGAAAAGAGCAAACATTAATACTTTAGGTGATTTAACTGAAAAATCAGAATTAGAAATGATGAAAATACGTAATTTAGGTAAGAAATCTTTAAAAGAAGTTATTGATAAAATTAAAGATATGGGACTTAAATTCCGTGAAGAAGACTAGTTAGGAGGAATAATGTATGTATAGAAAATTAGGACGTACAAATAAGCATAGAAGAAGCATGCTAGCTAATCTAACTAAAGATATGATAATGTTTGAAAAAATTGAAACAACAGAAACAAGAGCTAAAGAAGTTCGTAAATTTGTTGATAAAATGATTACTTACGGAAAAGATGGATCTTTAGTAGCTCGTAGAAAAGCTTTAGCTTTCCTACAAAACGATAATGACGCTGTAAAGAAAGTATTTGATGTTTTAGCTCCTCGTTACGCTAAAAGAAACGGTGGATATACTAGAATATTAAAATTAACAGAACGTCGTGGCGATGATGCTTTAATGGTTATTTTAGAATTAGTTGAAGGAGATGCTAAATAAGCATCTTTTTTATTATTTAA
>CAZIDO010000069.1:0-5895 GCA_964538005.1 uncultured Muribaculaceae bacterium | reverse complement strand
CCTGCGTTCTATCTAAAATCAACAATCAATTTATCGGGGGCAGGAACTTCGTCAGATCCTTATAAACTAACCTGATTAATTGGCGTTTTTAAAATAGCCTTCATATAGCGAGATAAATTAATATAAGACTATGAATAGTTTTATATTTTTTTCTTGACTTTGAACTTTAAAAAAGCTATTATTAAAATATAAAGAATAGGAGGCTTGTATGGAATTTTTAAAAGAAATAAAATCAACATTATTAATTATGGCTGGTTTTTATATAATCATTGGATTAGTAATGGCTATTGCTCCAGTATTTGTTAGCAACTCTATTTGTTATTTAACGGGCTCTTTGTGTATTATAATTGGTGGGCTAGCAATTTATACTTATATTCAATCGGAAGTGTATGGACCACTAGGGATGGCCACTTTAATAATGGCTATTGTCTTTATCGGACTTGGGATATTCATTATTATGAATCCAGAAACAATCGCATCATTTATTCCAATGGTTATGGGAATTATCTTAGTAGTTGATGCACTTACTAAAATGCAAACAGCAGCTAGATTAAAAAAATATGGATATAATAAATGGTGGCAGACCTTGGTTTTAGCGTTAGTAGTAGCTTTATTTGGAGTCTTACTATTAATTAACCCATTTAAATCACTTACTTTATTTATTAGAGTATTAGGTATATTCTTAATTGTCAATGGTATTGCTGATGATCTATCAGTATTTAGCTATTCTAAAATAGAAAAAACTATCAATCGATAGTTTTTTTATGAAATAAAAGCGTAGACATAATATAGAATGAAACACAACCTCTAGCGAAGCTATATAATAAGAGGGCGTGTAAATATAAAAACCCTAACTAATTAGTTAGAGTTTGAACGTTATCTTGCTTCTATATGGTTAAATAAAAGCCCAATGTTAATTAAACCAGTAATACCAACTAAAGTATAAATAACTCTGGTAATTATTCCACTACCAAAGATTGTTTCAACTAAATTAAAATCAAATAAACCAATAAGTCCCCAAACAATCGCACCAATAATTGTTATTACTAAACATACTTTTTGTAAAATTTCCATATTATGCTCCTTCCCATCTCATTTCTTATAATAACCAAAAAAAACAAAAATATACAGTTTTTAATTCTTTTATCATATTTTAAAAAGCTATCCATATAATTAAATGAAATTGAATATGAGGTGAAGAAATGAAAAAAATCTGGTTAGTTTTATTTGCGTGTTTATTATTAGTTGGCTGTGGAAATTACAGCAGTAAAGATGCTTTAAAAGATTTGGAAAAAAAGATTAATGGATTGAAAGGGTATAATTTAACGGGACAGTTAGAAATTACCAATAATGATGATGTATATAAATATGATGTTGAAGCATCATATGCTAAAACGGATAAATTCCGTGTATCATTAAAAAACAAAACCAATAATCATGAACAAATTATTTTGAAGAACAGCGATGGTGTATATGTTTTGACGCCAAGTTTGAATAAATCGTTTAAATTCCAAAGTGATTGGCCGTATAACAATTCACAAACATACTTGTTACAAACTCTTTTAAGCGATATTAAAAACGATAGTAAAAAAACTTTCAAAACGACAAAAAACAATTATGTTTTTACAACTAAAGTAAACTATCCAAATAATAGTGATTTAGTAAAGCAAAATATTTATTTTGACAAAAAACTAAATGCAAAAAAAGTTGAGGTAATGAATAAAAAAGGTGACGTCTTAATTAAAATGACTTTCAAAAATATCGATTTTAAAGCTGAATTCAAAGATAAATACTTCGCTTTAGAAGATAACATGAAAGTTGCTAAAACCGAGGACACAACCAAAACAGTTAGTAAAATAGAGTCAGATACATATCCAATGTATGTGCCAGAAAATACCAAATTGGCAAGTAAAGATACCGTAGACTTAGATGGCGGACAACGTGTAATTATGACCTTCGAAGGTGATAATCCATTTATGTTCGTTCAACAAACAGCGGCATCTAGTGATGATTTAGCAATCGTATCAGTATATGGAGAACCATTTCAACTGGCAACAAGTGTTGCAGCCGTATCAGATAATATGATTAGCTGGTTGTCAAACGGAATTGAATACTATGTTGTTTCTGATAATATGAGTGAATCAGAGTTACTTAGTGTAGCCAATTCTGTAACAACTATGCCAGTTGGTAAATAAAAAGTTTAAAAAAAATTAAAAATGTGCTATAATGGTACTCGGTGATATAAAATGAGTGAAAAAAAGAAAAGCTCTAATAGCAAAACTAAAAATCAAGCAGCCAAAACAACTGCTGCTAAAAAGAAAACAAGTACAACAAAAAGTACCGTTAAAAACACAACAAAAAGTACCGTAAAAAGTACAACTAAAAAAATGACTAACGCAAACCAAAAAACTAAAGTGAAAAAAGACATCAAGGAACAAACTAAAGAATTAACGCCAGTAGTTAAACAAATTAAAAAAGAAGAAGTTAAAATTGAAATTAATAAACCAATGGGAAATGCTGAAGTAGTAAAGAAACCTCGTAAAAAAGGTTCTCCAGTTCGTAATGATGAATTATCAAAACTAATTAAAATAGTTTTAATCGTTACAGCTATTATGGCAGTTTTCTACATTATTACTTTATTGGTAACTAATAAGACTGACAATACGAATGATAAGAAAGATAATGCCCAAAATGAAAAGGCAATTATCCAATATGAAAACATTATTATCGGTAATATGCTTAAAAAGGGCGGAACATATTATGTTCTAATTGAAGCTGATAATGATAACCGTACAGCTGAATACGATTCATTAGTTAAAACAATTAAATCTGGTGACGATGCGCCAACTATATATAAAGCTAATTTAACCGACGCGTTTAATAAAGTTTATTTAGCAAAAGAAGAAAACTATTATGTGACTAACATGGCTGAATTTAAAGTAACGGGAACTACTTTAGTAAAAGTAAACGATGGTAAAATAGATTCAGTTTATAATAACTATGATGCAATTAAAAACAAATTAAACGAATTGTCATAGTTATGTCAAGATAAAAGATACGTTGGTATCTTTTTTTAACTTTTTGGTATTGATAATTATGATGTGTGTTATACTGTAAATATATGGAAAAAATCGACTTAGAAAAGAGATGGTAATGTGGCTAAAAAAAGTGAATATGAAACTCAGGCTAAATTAGATAGATTAACTAAGGCAATGGGGCTTGAAAAAAAAGGAACAAAAAGTTCAGTGAAAGCGAAAAAGAAAAACGGTCCATCTTTTAGTACTTTGGAAGTCGTTATTCTCTTGCTTATTACTGCTCTAGTTAGTTTATTTATGGGTTCAGCGGCAACTTATAAATTAGTAGATATTAATAAAGGTGAAAAAGTCGATAGTGAACTTCAAGATTTCATTAACAATTATGAATACATAATTGATAACTATAATGGTAGTGTTGATAAGGAAAAATTATTAGATGCCGCACTAGAAGGAATGTTGAGAACCTTAGATAATAATTCTAACTATTTAGAAGCTGACAACGCTAATAATTTTAATATATATTTAGAAGGTAGCTACAAAGGATTAGGAATTGAAGTATATAATGATGAAAATAAAAACATTATAGTTTACCGTGTGATCGCCGGTGGGCCAGCGGATAAGGCTGGATTAAAAGCTAATGATATAATTACTAAATTAAATGGCGAAGAAGTTAAAGGAGTAGCAACAACGGATTTTGTTAAAAAAGTTCAAAAGGTTAGCAATAAAGATATTGAACTTACATATATAAGAGACAATAATGAAAATACCGTCAAGCTAAATATGCAAAAAGTAACCATTAAATCAGTAGCTAGTCAAATGTTTGAAGATAGTGGCAAAAAAATAGGATATTTAACCGTCGATATTTTTGCTAATAACACATATAAACAATTTGAAACCGAATTAAAAAAATTAGAAAAAGAAAAAATTGACTCATTAATAATTGATTTGCGTGGGAACTCTGGAGGATATTTATCATCGGCTGAAAAAATGATATCAAACTTCCTTGATTCAAAACATGTTATATATCAGATTGAACAAAATAACAAAAAAACCAAATACTATTCTAAAGGAACAAAAACCAAAGATTATAAAATAACTATTTTAGTTGATGAAAGCAGTGCTTCAGCATCTGAAGTTATGGCATCCGCTTTGAAAGAACAATATGGAGCTACCTTGGTTGGCAAAAAAACATTTGGTAAGGGAACGGTCCAAGAGCTCAATGATTTAACCAACGGGGATAAATATAAACTTACAACTAAAAATTGGTTAACTTCAAAAGGCACATGGGTTGATGGCAAAGGAATTGAACCAGACATTCAAGTTGACTTTGATAGTAACAAATATTCAGAGAATCCTGCTTTGGAAAATGATACCCAATTTCAAAGGGCATTAGAAGAGGCAAAAAAATAATATAATGCATATATAAGGAAAGAAAAAAGGTCACTTTATAATAGTGGCTTTTCTTTTTGTCGAAAAAAAGTTATAATGAATATAGGGTGTGATTAAAATGTCGAAATTTTGCATAGGTGATAAATTACAAATCCAATGCTATAAACATGATGGCAAGATTCACAGGTGTTGGGATGAAGCAGTTCTCCTAGATGTTAAAAAAGACTATATGGTTTTTGGAAACGACCGCACGCAGGTTATAGAAGCCCAAGGTAACTCTTGGCGTACTAAAGAGCCGGCAATAATGTATTTCTTTAAAGATAAATGGTATAATATTATCGTTCAATTAAAGAAAACCGGAATTACTTATTATTGTAATATTGCAACTCCTTTTATAATAGAAGAAGATACTATTAAATATATCGATTATGATTTAGATTTACGTATCTTCCCAAATGGCAGTTTCAAAATACTAGATAAGCAAGAATATAAGTACCATAAAAAAAAGATGCATTATTCAGATGAATTAGACATAGTAATTAATAAGTCATTATCAGAATTGATTACTGATTATCAAAAAGGTATTCCAATGTTTGATAATGCTATTAATATAGCATACGGTGAAAAATATCAACAAATAAGCAAATAAGAAAGAAAGTAGTCATTTATAGAAATATAGGTGCATATATTATTAGAGAAGAGTAAGGAATAATGTTTCGATATTGCACTTTACTCTTTCTATTTCTAATAAACCATATAGGACTCTTTCAAGCTATTTTGAAGAATATTAAAAAAAATTAATTTTTTTTACAAAAACGCTTGACTTCAGTCTGAACGTTTGGTATATTAGACAAGTAATTTTTGAGGAAAAGCCATGTGAAAGACAAAAAATGTCGCTCACTGTCAAAAAGTTTAAAAAAAATCAAAAAAACGCTTGACTTCACTTATTACATTTGATATATTAGGTATACCGCTTACTTAATGCGGCCAAAAACAGGCCTCAATTGCGGTAGAAATGATCTTTGAAAACTGAGCAAAATGTCAATTCATTAATAAATTTAAGTTAGGACATACAATTCAAGCAAAACAAGAAATTGTTTTATTTATTTGGAGAGTTTGATCCTGGCTCAGGATGAACGCTGGCGGCATGCCTAAGACATGCAAGTCGAACGAGACGGCCCAAAGAAGATGGAGTGCTTGCACAAAGTTGGAATTGGATTCCCGTCTAGTGGCGCAAGGGTGAGTAACACGTGGGTTATCTGCCTCAGAGACTGGGATAACGTTTGGAAACGAACGCTAATACCGGATGATATGTAAGATGATACGTTATCTTATATTAAAAGGAGCCTTTAAAGCTTCACTTTGAGATGAGCCTGCGGCGTATTAGATAGTTGGTGGGGTAAAGGCCTACCAAGTCAACGATGCGTAGCCGACCTGAGAGGGTGATCGGCCACACTGGGACTGAGACACG
>CAZIDO010000068.1:2185-5960 GCA_964538005.1 uncultured Muribaculaceae bacterium | reverse complement strand
ATATCAGGTTTTTTCTTTTTTTGTATCCGAAACCATTTTACACTATCTCAAAATTTGTCGATTTGACTGATTAATCAACTTATGATAAAATGGTAAAAATAATGTAGGAGCGATGAGCATGAAACAAATACACATGGTATATGGCATTTTAGCTTTTGGTATTATAATGTCGATTACCATTCCTCATTTAATGACTATGTCTTTAGATAGTAAAGACACATATGAAACAAATAATCAAAATAATTTAGCAACTACTAACGAAACAGTTAATAGTTCTTCTGAGTTAGCAAATACGGCTTCAAAAGTAGATGTTGCTGTAGCAACTCCAGTAGTCGCTGAAGTAAAAGAAGAGGTAAAACCAGTTGTTGTAGAAGTCCCTAAAAATGTTGTTGTAGACCCAATAATTTATGATAATTTAACGATGGAACAACTAGTAAATAAATTAAACAAATCCTTAAACTCAAGCTTAAAAGGAACGGGTAATTTATATGCTAAATACGCTTTGGAACAAGGTGTAGATCCTTATTTAGCAACGGCCATTACCTTACATGAAACAGGTTGTAAATGGAGTTGCAGTTCAGCCGTTAAAAACCATAACAACGTAGGCGGAATGATGTCAGGTGGATCACTTATCCATTTTGATACATTAGAGTCAGGTATTTCTTCATTTATTAGTAATTTAAAGAGAAATTACTATGATAAAGGGTTAAATACTCCAGAATTAATGAATAAAAAATATGCAGCTAGTTCAACTTGGGCGACTAAAATAAATAATTATATTAATATAATTAAAGCTAGTTAGTAAAGTAAACAAATAAAATGTTTACTTTTTATTTTACTATTGCTATAATTTAATTTAGAGAGTAGGGGTAATATGGAAAAAGGATGTCCTGGTTGTGGAAGAATGATTGATTCCAATTTACAAATTTGTCCATATTGTAAATATAATTTTGAAAATTTAAATAAAGTGTTTAAAAAATATGAAGAACAGGACAAACCATTACAAATGAAAAAACATGCTGGTTTTATTCAAAGGATAGCAGCATTTAGTGTGGATAATTTTCTCTTTGGATTAATTTATAGTACAATTTTAATTTCGTTTATGGCATATAGTGGTGTTTTAAATTTACTAAGGTATACAAGTATAAAAAATTATATTGATATTGTAGATCAAATACCCAATGCTATGATATTTATATTGATATTATTAATTTCTTATCCTATTTTATATTTACTATATTGTTCATATACTCAATCACACAGATACATGGGAACATTAGGTGAACGTTTAGTGGGAATTGAAGTAGTCGATGAAAATGATGATTCATTAACCTTTGGACAAGCTTTTAAACGTAATATTGCTAGAATATTAAATTATCTTACATTAGGTATTGGAACGTTAATGATAATATTCACTAAAAAGAAACAAGCTTTAAGTGATATTGTTTCTCATACTTATGCAACAAATAGAATTCCAGAAGGTGGGATTAACCGTTTCAATTATGCGAGTGGTGGAATTCGAATCTTAGCTTGGGTTTTAGATCTAGGATTTTTAGCAGCATATAATTTAGTGCTAATAAATGTTTATAAATTTTTATCTTTAATTGAAGTTGCAGGTTTTGTGGGAATTATTTATCCTATTTTACTATGGATAATTCTACTTATTGGTGGTTTATTCGCATTATTTTATTTTCCAATTATGGAAAGTAAAAAAGGAGCAACTGTTGGTAAAATGATGTGTGGACTTAAAGTCACAAAATTAGATGGAGAAAGAGTTGGTTTCTTTAGGGCCCTCTTAAGATTCATTTTAAATGCTTATGAAGGACTTATTGTATTTGGTAAATTGCTGGTATTTGTAACGCCTAGGCATCAAACAATAAAAGATATTATAACTAAAACAGTAGTTATTAGTAGACGTTAGACACTACGAGATATTAAAAAGCTATATTTTTTAAATATGTTACCTTATTTATAAGTAATACAATAAAAATTAAGCAGGTGAAAAAAAGCCTACTTTTTTTATGTGTCTTTCAATATAGTAAACTACCGTAAAATAAAGCTAAATATTGTATAACAAACGTAGATGTGGTAAAATAAATATATGTAAAAATGCTAAAGGAGGCAATATATGTGTGGCTTTGTAGGTTATGTAAATAAAGAACCAGAAAAGGGCGAAACTATCAAAAAAATGGCGGATTTAATCGCCCATCGTGGACCAGATTCTGAAGGATATTATACCGATGAAAATATTGCTTTAGGTTTTAGACGTCTTTCAATTATCGATTTAAATAATGGTTCACAACCAATATACAATGAAGATAAAACTAAAGTAATTATTTTTAATGGAGAAATATATAATTATCAAGAACTCCGTGAAGATCTTTTAGCAAAAGGCCATGTCTTTGAAACTAATGCTGATACTGAAGTTTTAATCCATGGTTATGAAGAATATAACGAAGGATTACTAGATAAATTGCGTGGGATGTTTGCTTTTGTTATTTATGATATAAAAAACAAAGAAGTGTTTGCAGCACGTGATTTTTATGGAATTAAGCCTTTTTACTATGCTTTGATGGGGGATACTTTTTTATTCGGTTCAGAAATCAAAAGTTTTTTAATCCATCCAGATTTTAAAAAAGAATTAAATACAAAAATGTTAGAATATTATTTAACTTTTCAATATAGTGTTGGTGAAGATACTTTCTTTAAAAATGTTTATAAATTAAGACCTGGTCACTATTTAAAATATAAAGATGGAGAACTAGAAATCAAACAATATTACGAATTAAAATTCGAAGAAGATGATACTAAAACATATGAAGAGTGGAAAGAAGGAATTGACGAGCGTTTAAAAGATTCAATCAAAGCTCATAAAATTAGTGATGTTGAAGTTGGTTCCTTCCTATCAAGCGGAGTTGATTCTTCGTTTATTGCGGCTAGTAGTGATGTTGATAAAACCTTTACTGTAGGATTTGATGATAAAAAATATAGTGAAATTAGTTATGCTGAAGATTTATCAAAAAATATAAATACCGAAAATATTAGTCGTGTTATTAGTAAAGAAGAATATTTTAAAAATTTAAATAAAATTATGTATTATATGGACGAACCTTTAGCTGATCCTTCAGCTGTTGCTTTATATTTCGTTACTAAAGTTGCTAGTGAAAACGTTAAAGTATCTTTATCTGGTGAAGGCGCCGACGAAATATTTGGTGGATATAACATTTATCAAGAACCATTTACTTGGCCCTGGTATTATAAAGTACCATATCCTATTCGTAAAGTAATTGGAAAAGTTGCTAGTGTATTTCCAAGTCACCGTGGTTTAAACTTCTTAGTTCGCCGTGGTAAGAAGTTAGAAGATCGTTTTGTCGGAAATGCTTTTATCTTTGATAAAAAAGAAATTAAAAAGTTATTATCGTTTACTCCAGAAACTAATGGTTTTAAAGACTTAACTAAGCCATATTATGAAAAAGTAGCCGATTTAGACGAAGTTACTAAAATGCAATATATTGATTTTAATTTTTGGTTAATTGGCGATATTTTATTAAAAGCTGATAAAATGAGTATGGCCAATTCCTTAGAAGTAAGAGTTCCATTTTTAGATAAACCTTTAATTGAATATGCTAGATGTTTACCTGCTAAATATAAAACTGATAAATATAAAACAAAAAAAATATTTAGAGATATTGCTCATGAAAAATTGGAGTCAAAAGTATCCGATAAGAAAAAATTAGGTTTTAAATTAAGACAATTTGAAACAGCATTATCTAAT
>CAZIDO010000068.1:0-2175 GCA_964538005.1 uncultured Muribaculaceae bacterium | reverse complement strand
TTCCAGTACCAATCAGAGTTTGGATGAAAGAAGACGATGTTTATGTAACTATTAAAACTCGTTTTGAACAAGCTTCAGAATTTTTTAATACTAAAGCAATTATTAAACTATTAGATGATCATCGTAATGGCAAGGCAGACAATAGCCGTAAAGTATGGACAATATTTGTTTTCTTACTTTGGTATGATATTTATTTTGGGGGTGAATAATGATATTTTTCTTCATTTCCTTATCGACATATTTTTGCTTTTTGGTCTTAAAATATCGTAAGATATTATTGGAACTTAATAAACAAAAATTCGATTTAAAAAAGAATGGTACTTATATTATTAAACATGCTAAAGAAATATTTTTAACATCAGAATTATTTGGTTTCATTTTGCTTATTGTCGTTTTTAATGTCGATGCTAAAGTTATGGGCATATGTACAGTAATATTCTATACTTTAATGTTTCTATATGAACTTAAAAATAAAAAAGATAAATTAAAAATTAATAAAAAAATAATTGTAACAGCCGTTACAATATTAATTATTTATCTTTTAGTAAGTTTAGGATTCTGTTTAGATTACTATAATTTACAAAATGATTTCTTAATTTTTGACCATACATGGCTTTATTATATAATTGTTATTTTAATGGCTGAATTAGCGTATTTTATTGGTTTAGGAGCGGCTTTTATTTCTAGCCCAATTAGAAAATTAATAGATAAAAAATCAAAGCATAAATAAAATCATAAACTAAAGTGAGGGGGAGATTATTAATGCTTAAAGTAAATTCCAAAAAAGTAGAACAAGGTGACACTTTCATTGCGATTAAATCGGCAGTTAGAGACGGCCATGATTATATAGAAGACGCTATTGATCGGGGCGCTGCGTGTATTATTGCAGATCATGGTGAATATCGTGTTAAAACTGTTTTAGTACCGGACACTAGGACGTATTTAGCTGAATATTTAAAAGAATTGTATGCTGATAAATTAAGCAAATTAACTTTAATCGGAATTACGGGTACTAATGGAAAGACTACTAGTTGTTATTTAATTTATCAATTACTTAATTTACTAGAAGTCAAAACAGCTTATATGGGAACTATAGGCTTCTATTTGCCTGAAAGTAATCGTGAATTAGCAAATACAACTCCAGATTTATACGACTTATATGAGATGTTAGTTGAGGCGGTTAATGATGATTGTACAGTTATGACTATGGAAGTTTCTAGTCAGGCTTTAGATAATCGTCGTTTAGAAGGTATTAAATTTGAAGTGGCTGCCTTCACTAATTTAACACAGGATCATTTAGATTATCATAAAACAATGGTGGCTTATAAAGCGGCCAAATTGGATTTATTTAAAAATATTAAAAAGTCAGGATATACCATTATTAATATCGATGATAAATATGGCAAAGACTTTGTCTTACCAAATAATAAAAACATTTTAATTGGAAAAGGTAATGTAGACTATAAAATTAGCAATTTGGTTTTAACTGATAGTTATAGTACATTTACTATTACTCATGGTAATGAAGCCAAGGAAATTTATTTACCAATTACGGGGACATATAACGTTTATAATTATTTAAATGCTTATATTGTTTGTGATAAAATGGGAATAGATACAGATGAAGTGATTGAAGCAACTAAGAAATTAACCGCACCTACTGGTAGATGCCAAACTGTTAAAAATGATAAAGTAACAATTATTATTGATTATGCTCATACACCAGATGCTGTTTTAAATATCATTGATAGTGTTAAAGAGTACGCTAAAGGAAAGGTATTAACTTTAATTGGCTGTGGTGGTGATAGAGATAAAACTAAAAGACCAATTATGGGCGCTTTAGCAACTACTCACAGTGACTATGTATTTTTCACTAGTGATAATCCAAGAACTGAGGACCCAACAGAAATATTAAATGATATTACAGGTGGTTTAGAAAAGGATAACTTTGAAGTAATTGAAGACCGAAAAGAAGCAATAAAAAAAGCTGTTAGTAAATTAGAAGAAAACGACATTTTATTAGTTTTGGGTAAGGGTCATGAAGATTATCAAATCATTGGAAAACAAAAAATTCATTTAAGTGATGTAGAAGAAGTTAGTAAATATATAAAATAGAGGGTTAAGATTATAATACCTTTAAAGTACACACTAAATAAAAAAACATGAAAATGTGAT
>CAZIDO010000067.1:0-6060 GCA_964538005.1 uncultured Muribaculaceae bacterium | reverse complement strand
ACTGATAAACATGATATTTGTCTATATTGGGGGACGTTATCTCTATAGTTAACGTACTTTTTAATAATATACAATACATGTACACTCCCAGATTTGGGTGGTGGAATTAGAAAAAAGAGAAAATATATGTATTTACATATATTATTATTTGACTTTAGTCTTTATAAAACAAAGATTTTCATTAGTAAACCGTAAAACTTTATAAGGTTGCCCTATATAAAAGCATAATAAAAGAGCATCACGTTGGACCACTCTTCAGTTAATTTTAAACTTTTATATTGACATTTACACAAGTAATGAGGTTTAAGCACTTTTTGGGAGTTTTTATTATATACACATAAAAGCCCTTTGTTTCCAAAGGACTTTAAAATCAATATGGCGTCCCCGACAGGATTCGAACCTGTGACCCACGCCTTAGAAGGGCGTTGCTCTATCCAGCTGAGCTACGGAGACAGCTTACACTTTTGACAAGTGCAAATTAATTATACTATATTTTATTTTTATATTCAAGACTTTTCAGGGTTGTTTTGTAAATTTCTTTATTTTCAACTGTAAATATGACTTCATTAACGGGGTAATTATCCATTGCTGATAAGCAAATTGTATAAATTACTTCTTCAAGAACTTCTTTAGTAGTTATGTCATCAAATATTAGTGAATTGAATTCTAAATTTATTTTATTTTCATCAACTTTACTGGATACTAATTTAGTTCCATCATTTAAAAAACTCATTAATTTTTCATTATGATTAAAACTATTAGTTAATTGATCAATAACAATTGTTATTTTATCACGTTCATCGTTTAAATATTTGGTTACTGGAACATAATAATACGTATTATGAATTTCATTAACATAATATACAGTTACTTCATTGATATTGTCAGTTTTTGTAAAGTCATACTGTTTATTAATACCAAATGAACGGTCCAAAGTACTTGGTAAAATAACTTTGCTTTTTGGCAAATAAGTTAATATTTCGCCTTCAACATAAATAATAACTTTTTTAATGTCCTCAATTGAAGTTAATGAATATATAATCGCTTCAACCATCTTTTCTTCTTGTTTTTCATTAACATCTAATAAATCTTTAGAAAAATCAACTTTAACTAATTCTTTTTCATATTTTAAACTAAGTATTTGAGTATCTGGTGGAATTACTGCTGTAAAACCACTTGGAATTTTACTGTCAGCCCCTCCAACTGTTAAAACATTTAATAGTTCCTTAGCTTTATCTTCGATTTGATTGCTTGAAAGTGCGACTTTAGTTAAAGCCACGTATTGATTTTTATCCATTAAAAAGATTGGACTTACATTAGCGCTTGGTTCAGTATACTGTAAGTCAGTATTAATATCTAGTTTTTGACTATTACCCGGCATTAAATAAATAAGTAAAATTGCAAATAAGGCTGCCGATGCTAAACCGATTTTGCGCAAACTAAGTTTTTTAAGCATTATGATCACCTACTTAAATAATATGAAAAAAAAGGTTTTTTATTAACCTTTTATAATGAAAGTTCTCCAAGTTTCAATAGTTCAACAACGGCACCAGCACGTCCTTTTACCCCAAGCTTTTGCATGGCATTAGATATATGATTACGAACTGTCTTTTCACTTATTTTAAGTTCATTCGCGATTTCACCTGTCGTTTTGTTAGCAATTAATAATTCAAACACTTCGCGTTCTCTTTTTGTTAGAATACCCTTTTTCATATTTCCCTCACTTCCTAAGTTGGGTGGTTTATATTTACTCATATTATTTTATGCTCCCCCTGAACATTAGTGAAAGAAAACGCCTAAAAATATAAAAAAACTCCGAAGAGTTATTTTTGAAATTTAATAGATACTGATACCTGGGCCTGAAATTCACCTTGTACTGTACGCATTATTTTATTCGCAAGTCCCTTATCATGCTTAGTACTATCAACAACTACTGATACTTCAGTTCCAGTTATTTTAACAAAAGCTTTTAATTTATGCTCTTTCTTAATTTTCTTTTCAACGCTTTCTTCTTGACCGCGTTTTTGATTTAATTTTTGCATTTTTTCAAAAGCTACGTTCTTTTCATCAGTTGTTGCTTTAGCATTAGTTAAAACTGTTTTAAGTTCATTGATTTGATCTAGCATTTGTTCTTCAGATTCCACTCTTAGAGCTACTAGTTCAGCACTTTCACTGTTATCAGCCTCAGCCGATACAGTTTCTGTTTTTTTACTACCATTATTGGTTGTCATTAACAACTCACTAGGCATAGTAATATAATATAAACTAAGCACTAATATCAAACTAAACAACGTTAAAAACCATAAACTTCTTTTATTTACCATTATTATCCCTCCTAGTACATTCCTAATTAATTATATTAACCCTTTCTTTTTTTATTACAGTTTTTTAAGGCATATGCTATAATTAGATTACGGAGGATATTATGGAAGTAATAATAAAAGGAATTTATAAACATTTTAAAGGCGGCTATTACTTAGTGGAAGATATTGCCTATGACTGTGAAACTGAAGAAAAGTTCGTTGTATACCGCGCTTTATATGGTGACACTAAATTATGGATAAGGTCTTACAAAGATTTCACATCTTTGGTGGATAACAGAAAATATCCAAATGTCGGACAAAAATATCGCTTTGAACTTCAAAATATTGAAAGTATTAAAAAAACTGATTAATTCAGTTTTTATTTTTGTGTAAATATTAAATCTTTTAAATATATAGTTGAATTTTGTGTATTGTTATAATTATTTAAAAGCATAAATCTAACATATTTAGTTCCATATCTAAATTGTTTATACATATTTCCAGTATTTTTATAATAGCCACTTATTTCATTAGTATATGTCATGTAGTTTGATGAAAGTGTACTATTGGAAGCAATGCCGTAATTATATGTTCCACCAAAAGCCCCAGATTGACTTAGTTTAGTACCAGCCGGAATGGTTGATCCAGTCCAAGCTTTAGTTAAAGTAACCGTATTAGCAGTTTTATTTACATTAGCCATGGTATATATATTACGAAAGACATTCCTTGAATATGTTTCTTCAGGATATAACGTCCCTTTATTATTTTTATAATTCCAAAATATAAATCCCATATTATAAATACTTGTCAAAGTCGTATTAAAGCCAGCTGCGCTTGTCAAATAAACTACTGTATCACCGGCTTTAATATCTTTAGCTAAAGTCGTTTTACTCCCACTTACGTAACCAACATGATATGAATCGATGAAATTTTTATTTTCATCATATTCGGCAAAACCAATATAATACCTTGCTGTAGTGTTATTGGCTTTTACTGTTGCTGATTGAAAATATGTTTTTGTCTCATCAATTGGAATATACTCGCCAGATGCTACGCTTGTAGAAGTACTTGTTGTTGTATAAAAATTTTTGTTAGTTGCATCCCAAGTTAAATTACTAAAATTTGCAACACTATTTTTTTCACCAAAACCATTTGTAAGTAAATTGTCGCCTACTTTATTATTACCACTTACGACATACGTAAAGTCGCCATTGGTTATTCCGCCGGTTACTACACCATTGTTATTGGTAAGCGTTCCAGTTCCGTTTTTAATAGTTCCATTGAATTTTATATCTGGACAACCACTACATGTTAATTTATTATTAGCAAAAGTATAGGCTACGCTCCCACTACGTCCAAATTCTGTGTAATTTTGTTCAACTAAATTAACTAATTCATTAACACTACTTTTAAAAGTATTTTCTTTTGAGTCAGTTATTAAATTAATAATAATTGGTATTGTAATAATTGCTATTATAGCAATGATAGCAATTACTGCTAGTAACTCAACTAAAGTAAAACCTTTATTTTTCATATTATCACCTAGTATAATTATAACACATTTTATTATAATTTTTATCTTAAAACAAAAAAACTATACATCGTAGAGTTTTCTTATTAATTATTTTATTTCGATGGATTGCCTATACATTTTAAAGCCAATCTTTTATCTGGTTCATCGCTACTAACCACATTTTCAGCGGCTTGCTTATAAGCTTTATTATTAAGTTTTTCACCAAAGGTAAGTTTTTCTTCTAGTTCTTCAATACTAATGCCTGGCGACAACACGAAGTTTTCCTTTTAATTATTTTTTGAGAAACTATTCTCCAAATCATTCTTCAAATTGGGCATATTGTGCCTCACTGTCATCACGATAAACTACATTTCTGCTATCTCTATTTTATCCAATCTTGTTTGTCTTTCTAACTTACCTATTTCCATACTATAATCTTTAATTTCACTACAAAATGTTGCCATAATCTCTCCCTTTTTAACCACGTGATTTTATATTAATATGAATATAAAGTCAATTTATTAGTGGTAAATAAAAAAGAAGCATCAACTTCTTAGTTTTTGTTTTTCATATGGGGGAAAAGTACTACTTCTCTAATTGTCTCTGAACCAGTTATTAACATGATTAATCTGTCAATACCAATTCCCATACCACCAGCAGGTGGCATACCATACTCTAAAGCTTCAACGAAATCCATATCCATTTCGTTAGCTTCATCATTTCCTAGTTCTTTTTCTTTTAATTGATTTTCAAATCTTTCATATTGATCAATTGGATCATTTAATTCTGTAAATGCATTAGCATACTCGGTTCCGCAAATAAACATTTCAAATCTTTCAGTATATCTATGATCCTCGCTTTTACGCGCTAAAGGACTAATTTCAACTGGATGACCATAGACAAATGTTGGTTGAATAATTGTTTCTTCAACAAATTCTTCAAAGAAAGCATTTACGATATGTCCAAATTCAAAATGTGGTTCTAATTCTACATGATGTTCTTTAGCAAGTTCTTTGGCTTCTTCTAAAGTCATTTCTTTCCAAAAATCAACACCAGTTACTTCTTTGATTAAATCAACCATGTGAGCACGTTTAAATGATGGTTCTAAACAAACTGTTTGGCCTTTCCATTCTAGTTCGTATGAACCAGTTACTTCTTTACAGACAGTACTGAAAATACCTTCAGCAATATCCATCATTCCATACATGTCAGTATAAGCTTTATATAATTCAATTGTTGTGAATTCTGGATTATGAGTTCTATCCACACCTTCATTTCTGAAAATTCTACCAATTTCATAAACAGCATCCATTCCACCTACTAATAATCTTTTAAGTGGTAATTCAGTTGCTATTCTTAAATAGAAAGGCATATCCAAAGCATTGTGATGAGTAATAAATGGTCTTGCTGCGGCTCCACCTAATATTGGACTTAAAATAGGTGTTTCTACTTCTACATATCCTAAACCATCTAAATAGTTTTGAATTGTTCTAATAATTTTAGGCCTTGCAAATGCTACCTTTCTAGCATCTTCATTCATAATTAAATCGACATATCTTCTTCTAAATCTTTCTTCAACATCTGTTAAACCATGGAATTTCTCTGGTAATGGTTTTAAAGCTTTTACTAAGTGAATATAGTTTGTTGCATGAACAGAAAGTTCACCTGTATTGGTCTTAAATACATAACCTTCTATAGCAATAATATCACCTAAATCAGATGATTTAAATAAATCATAAGCATCTTCACCAACATTATCTAAACGAATGTAAATTTGAATTTGACCATATTTATCTTGAATATGGAAGAAACCAGCTTTACCATTACGTCTTTTAGTCATAATACGACCAGCAATAATTACTTCATCTTTTATTTCTTCTAATTCTTCTTTTGTTTGCATTCCGTGATTATTTTTAATAATCATTGAATTTGAAGTTAAATCTATTTTATCACCAAAAGGCTTAACCCCTTTTTCAATTAATTCATTAACTTTTTCTCTTCTTACTAATTCTTGTTCTGAAAATTCTCTCATATATATACCTCCACAAGTTCTTTGTTAATTATACCAAAAATAAAGACAAAATAAAAGGATAAATGATTTATGATAGTGTAAAATGGTTTCGGATACAAAAAAAGAAAAAACCTGATATAATAATATTCACTAAAAACTATTAAGAAAGAGGTTTTTTCGGTTGTATTATAAATAGTGTTGGTGAGTGATTCACCGCACTATTTTATTTTCAA
>CAZIDO010000066.1:0-6236 GCA_964538005.1 uncultured Muribaculaceae bacterium | reverse complement strand
ATAGATAACAATTCTAAATATCAGTTTTTATTTTGTATACTTTTTCAGTAGTCTCTCCAATGGATTCTATTTTTGTGTTATAATAAGTAAAAGAGGTGAGCCATGACTAAAATAATACCTAAGGTACAATTCGTACCATTATCTTTAGAAGAAAATATAGAATTAGTTTCTCTGGCTTTTAGCGAGCATGATTCTTTGTTTGAACAGCAAAAACTTATTTTAGAAACATTCCCACAATTCTCTGGACTTAGTGTCGATGAGCTTGAAAAAGAAGAAGTCCATAGAATTATTACAACTATTGTTGCTGAAGATTACAGTAAGACAATTGCTTTAGTAGAACAAGCAGTGGAAAATAATCAAAAACTTTGGGATCAATATAATGATCAATTTATGTCAACTTTATTCAATATATTAAACTTTGATTGGGATGAAAAAAATCCATATATTAAATGTTATATTGGTAATTATCCAATAGGCCGAAGATCCAATACTAATCAAACAATAACATATAATTATAAAAAATATGGCGATAGCTTGATAAAAGGGATTGCCCATGAGTGTACACATTTACTTTATTTTAGTAAATGTAATGCCGAATCCCCTGAATTGGCTGATTCGTCGGAAGTTACCGCTTGGCAATTAAGCGAAATGATGATAGATCCTATTTTAAACAGTCCAGAGATAAAAGAAGTCTTTGGGAATCGTGGCGATTTAGCCATTTCTGCATACCCAGTTTTTTATACTGCGGATAATGTTGGTATAATGGAACATATTAAAGATTTATATCAAAGCCAACCAATTGAAATTGCACTTCAAGAGGGATATAATTATTTATCAGAAAATCCCATTACTGTTAGTGAATCATTTCATAGATAAATAACTTTACAGATTTGAAAAAAATGTAAGTCTTTGGAGAATATTACCTTATAATAAAACAAAATGAATAAAAGAAGTTGACAAACATATAATTAATCTGTATAATCATAAAGGAAATGAAAAAAGGAAAGAAGAAGTGTCCACTTCTCACCCGATTACAAATAGTGATGGGTTAATGCCAAAGTTAATACTAAAAGCATAAGTGGATACCTTCGGTATTCACTTTTTTATGGAGGTGGCGAGTATCGCAAAAGAAAGAGATCAGTACATAAACGGACAAATACGTGCAAAAGAAGTAATGGTGATTGGACCAAATGGAGAACAATTAGGAGTTAAAGGGATTAAAGATGCCCTTACCTTAGCGTCTTACGCTGGGTTTGACTTGGTAATGATAAATGCCAATGGAACACCACCAGTTTGTAAAATCATGGATTATAATCGTTTTAAATACGAAAGTAAGAAAAAACAAAAAGAAAACATGAAAAGACAAAGAGAAACAAATCTTGAAATGAAAGAATATAGATTATCTGTATCAATTGATGTTCATGATTTTAATACAAGAGTTAATAATGCTATCAAGTATTTGAAAAAAGGACACAAAGTTAAAGTATCTATACGTTTCAAAGGTAGAGAAATGGCACATACACATTTAGGTAAAGATGTTTTAGTACGCTTTGCAACAGCTGTTGAAGAAGTGTCAACAATTGAACAACAACCAAAATTAGATGGTCGTTTTATGACAATGATACTTGCACCAATTAAAGAAAAATAGGAGGAATTATAATGGCTAATAAAGTTAAAGCAAAAACCCATAAAGGTTTATCAAAAGTTATAAAAGTAAGAAAAGGTGGCTCAATTAAGTACCAACCTGCAAACAAATTACATCAAACTGCTAACAGAAGTAATGCTTCAAGAAGAAGAAGACATCAACAAAACGAACTAAATAGCGGTGATTATAAAAGAATTAAAGATATTATTAAAAAATAGGAGGAAGAAATAATGACAAGAGTTAAAGGTGGTACAATCAGTCGTGCCCGTCATAAAAAAGTATTAAAAAAAGCCAAAGGATATTTTGGTAGTAAACATAAATTATATAAAACAGCGCATGAGCAAGTAATGCATGCAGGAATATATGCATATAGAGATAGAAGAAATAAAAAGAGAGATTTTAGAAAACTATGGATTACAAGAATCAATGCTGCTTGTAGACAAAATGATATTAGTTATTCTAAATTCATCAACGGTTTATCAAAAGCTGGAATTGAAATCAATAGAAAAATGCTTTCAGAAATCGCTATTGACGACGCTAAAACATTTACCGGTTTAGTAGCTATGGCTAAAGATGCTTTAGCTGGTAAAGTAGTTAAAGAAGAAGCTCCAAAAGCTGCTCCTAAAGAAACTGCTAAAAAAGAAGTAAAAGCTGAAAAAGCGCCTGCTAAAAAAGCAGCAAAAGAAGATTTAAGTACATTAACAGTTGCTGAACTAAAAAAAATGGCAAAAGAAAAAAATGTTGAAGGATATTCAACAATGAAAAAAGCTGAATTATTAGATGCCTTAAAATAAGGTGTCTTTTTTTATATAAAAAAAGTACCTAAAAAAGTTCTTGATTTTCTTCCATTTAAAGATTTATGGAACAATTTCGTTTATCTTGACAATGAAAAAATTATAGATGGGATAAAGATAGGCTCTATTAATTTAGAACTTTTATTTTATGAAAATCAAAAGTTAAAAGTTGAAAGGCTTAAAAAAGTTTTAAATTCCATTGATTATCCAGTTAAAATAATAAGCTATGATAAACCTATAAACCTTGATAATAACTTGAACATTTTAGGAACTAAAATAAAAAATGAATCTAATAAATATAAAGAGCAGCTATTAGAGGAAGATTACAAATATATAGAATTTTTAAATAATAATAAGTGGGCGGTTAATAGAGAATTTTTTTTAATTGCGGAAGAAAATTCAGATACTGAGATTATATTAAAACAAAAATTAAATGAATTAATTCAAGAATTCAATGCAATAGGACTTCCAAGTTCGTTAGTAACTAGTGAAGAGTGGAGGGATTTGTTATATGTTTCATTAAATCCCATTTCTTCGCTTGACGTGTTTAAAAAGGATGCTAGCGGTATAACTAGGTCGTTTAAAGAAAAAACAGCTCCAAGCGGTCTTAAAATCGGTGACAAAGATGTTTGTTTAGGAGATGCATATGTAAGTGTTGTTACTTTAGTATCATATCCATCACTTGTTAATGTTGGATGGCTAGGCAATGTTGCTAATGTTAATAATACAAGAATGGTAATTAATATTAGTCCCATGAATACTGCTGATATCAGCAGTACTCTAAAAAAGAGTATTTCCGAGACAAAATCCAAACTTATTAATGTTAACGATTATAACGACCAAATTATTTTAAATAACCAAATGGCTGATTACGTTGAGTTGGTTAATCGTATTGATAGGGAACACGAGAAGTTTTCATTATTAACTGTAAATTTCTTTTGTTATGGAGCTTCTAAGGAAGAGGTTAATCAAACTAAAAAAGAACTTAAAAATTTATTACGTTCATATGGTCTTGGTGGCGAGGATTTAATGTTTGAACAAGAGAGAGCATTAAAAATGTGTTTACCTACACTTTATCTTGAGCTTGAAAAGAATTTTGGTTTACCGATTCCAATGATGACAGTAGCATCATCTTTTCCATTTATATTTCAAAATTTACAAGATGACGGAGATGCAATGATTTTGGGAACAAACTCTTTAGGCAGTTTAGTATTCTTTGATTTATGGAAGTGTAGTGATAAGCAAAATAATTCTAATGCAGTTATTGTTGGAAAATCTGGGTCAGGGAAATCAACATTATTAAAGAAAATGATAAGAGCAAATTGGTGTCGAGGAACGGAGTTAAATGCTAAAGGAGAACACAAGCATACAAGAGTTTTAATATTGGATGCTGAACGTGAGTATAAAGATTTATGCGAAAGTGTTGGTGGAAGTTGGATTGATTGTGGAACAGGGATATCTGGTATTATTAATCCATTGGAAGTAAGACAAGGGTCAGATGATTTAGATGATAGTAATGCTATGGCTAACGATTTGTCACGTCACTTCCAAACCTTTAGAACTTTTATTAAATATTACTTTCAAGATTTAACCGCCTATGAGCTAACTAAACTTGAAGAAATTTTAATTGATGTCTACAATGATAAAAATATAAATTTTAATACAGACCTCTCTAAGCTCAAAAGCAAAGACTATCCTATTATGGAGGATTTGTATAATCGTGTTAGTGAGGAACTATTAAATGCTAAAAATAGCAAAAGTTCTAGAAATGTAATAGAATCGTTAGAAAAATAAGCTCGTTATTAAAACGTTCAATAATTGGAGCAGATGCTAAAATATTTAATGGTCATTCTTCTATAAAAGTTAGTGAGTCATCTGATTTAGTTGTTCTTGATATTCATAGTTTGATTGATTCAGATGAATGTATTTTAAAAACTCAATTTTTCAATATTCTTTCTTGGTGTTGGAATGAAATTTCAAAAAATCGAGATGAACAGGTCATTTTAGTTGTTGATGAGGCTCATTTGTTGATTGATACAAGTAACAAAGATGGAATAGAATTTTTGAAACGTGTGGTAAAAAGAATTAGGAAATACAATGGTTCCCTTTGGATTTCTAGCCAAAACTTATTGGATTTTACAGGCGATGGTGTCGAAAGGTATGGACAAGTTATTATCGATAATAGTGCATATATTATTGTGATGGGGCAGGGGCTTAAAGAAATAGAGGCAGTTGCTAAAATGATTAATTTAAGTGATTCTGAAATTCAGTTTTTAACAACGGCATCACGTGGTAGGGGACTTTTGGTTATTAGTCAAGATACACGAATACCAATTGAAGTTTTACTTCGTGAAGAAGAAAAACAATTATTTGGCTCTGCTGGTGGTAGATAAAATTGGAGGAAACTAAATATATAAAAATATTTTTAAATCCTTTATTCTCTCCGTTAGTATTATTTGTTATGTTATTATTTATTTTGTTAGCAATTGGCGGGGCATCGAGTAGCCATGAGGCAGTTGCTAGGTGTTCCTTTTTCTGATAATGTAAAATATACAATAACTTCGCCCTTTGGTAGTCGTGATAGTCCAGTAGGTTTGGGAGGTGAAGTACACACTGGTATTGACCTTTCAGCACCGGCAAGGACTGAAGTAGTTGCGAGTGCAAGTGGATACGTAATATCTTATAAAGTCACTGTCGCACAGGAGAATCAGTTATTATTGAACATGATATTGGGGGGATTAAATATAGAACTGTCTATTATCATATGCTACAAGGATCGGTAGTGGTAACTGAAGGACAACAGATTTTTGCCAAACAAAAAATTGGAATAATAGGTATGAGTGGAACGCAGGTGACTGGCGTTCATCTGCATTTTGAAGTTCTTAACTATGATACAAATAAAGGTAAGTTTATACTTGTTGATCCCGCGTATATTTTTGAATAATATATAGGCGGAAATAAAAAAACACGGTACCGTGTTTTATCATAACGTTTTGACGTTACATCATTAATATTAGTTTTAATTATTTTCCTGCATACTTTTCACTGTTATATCGGGTATATAAATATGCTCAGGAGTATTGATTATAAATTGAATTGTATTAACGACATCTTTATTATTGATATATTTCAGTGCTCGCTTTTGTTTAGTACCGTTTATTTTCATAGTTTCTTCAAGGGAACCTAATTGTAAATTTGTTGTTCTAATGTTGTATTTGCAGACTTCACATTGCATATTTTTAGATAATCCTGTTACCCCCCACTTGCTTACCGAATAAATTGATCGTTCAGCTTTATAAGCGGTTCCTAATTGTGAATTAATATTAATTATAAGCCCTCTTTTTTCATTAATCATATAAGGCAATACGGCTTTAGTGCAATATATGGTACCAAGTAAATTTACATCTATCACATCTTTAATATGAGAGTAATCATTTTCTATTAATTCATCTTTTATATATAAGCCAGCATTATTAATTAGGATATCAATTTGGCCATATTTTTCAATTATCTTTTTAATTGCTTGTTCCACATTATGAAAATTTCTAATATCACAGAGTATTCCATCACATTTGGTTGAAGATATGGTGTTTAATATAGTTTCTTTATTTGTAGCTAGGATTATTACATTATTTTCTTTAGATAATTCATCGGTTAATGTTTTTCCAAGGCCTTCATTTCCACCAGTAATTATAATATTTTTTTTCATAAAATCACCTAGTGAATATTATACACTATAATTTTAAAAAATCAATTTGAAGTCTATTGTGGATTGTGTATAATGGGGATGTTAGTGT
>CAZIDO010000065.1:0-6257 GCA_964538005.1 uncultured Muribaculaceae bacterium | reverse complement strand
GCAACAGGAACATTAACGGCCAAAATAACCGACGGAACTTATACTGCTAGTAGTAGTCACTCTGTGTTATATGCACCTAGGACCATAACAGTTAATAATTATGAAGGTGGAGAAATAACTGTTACAAATGTTACAAGAGGGACCAGCGTACTTGTTAATAGTGGTAGTTCATCTATATCACCAGAGGTCCAGACAGGGAAATTGACTGCATATGATGATGAAATTATAAAAGTTTCTAAATTGTCCCCGTGGGCTAAGCAACAAACACACAAAATCACTTATAATAGCTCAACAACAATTTATTTAAATACAAATATCACAGTAGGAGCATCTAATTCGACCATATCTTCCTATTGGCAAATGATCCCAGGAATCTATAGATTAGATAATGGTTTAAATACCATCTATTCGTTGGACGGTGATACCGCATCTGCAAATGTTCAAATCTGGAATAGTGGTGCGTCAACGCTTCCTAATACATGGAATATTTCCATGGTATCTATAGATTATAAAACTGGAAGAAGCTATTACAAATTAATTAATCAGTATGATGGTGGAACTTTAGATGTGTCTGGCGCATCCGCAGCAGATGGAGCAAATGTTCAAACATATACGTACAATGGTTCTAATGCCCAATTATGGTCATTTGTAGGAGGCGGGAATGGATTCTATTACTTATTCCCAAAACACGCACCTGACAAAGCATTAGATGTTTGGTCTGGAGTAGGGGCTAACGGGACAAATGTTCAAATATATACATATAACTCAAGTAAAGCCCAATTATGGATGCCGGTTAAATAACTTTACAGTTTTAAAAAAAATGTAAGTCTTTGGAGAATGTTACGTTTACAATTTGCTTTTAAAACGTATTTAATATATAATGGTTAAGGCGAGGTGATGTAATGCAAATAGATATTACCGATTTACGTTCAGGGTTAGCTGATTATATTGATATTGATGAAACTTATTCATTTGATAAAGATAAATTAAAAGAGACTGAAATAATCAGTTTAGATGACGTAAAAATAACTGGAGACATTACTAAAAATAGTCTAGATGAATATATAATTAATATAGTTATAAAAGGAGTAATGGTTTTACCTTGTTCATTAACATTAAAACCTACAGAATACCCATTTGAAACTATAGTTGAAGGTAATTTAACTGATATTTTGGCAGAAATTAACGAAAATTACGAAAAGAATCAAAAAACTATTGATATTTTGCCAATAATATGGGAAAATATATTAATGGAAATTCCCATCAGAGTCGTTAGCGCTGACACCAGTGATGTTAAAACTAAAGGTGACGGTTGGGAACTAATTACCGATGAAGAAGTGGTAAATCCTAGCTTAGCTAAACTAAAAGATTTATTATAGGAGGTGTTTAAAATGGCTGTACCAGCTAGAAAAGTAAGTAATACTAGAGGTAGAAAACGTCGTACTCATTATAAAATAGAGGAAAAAACTACGACTGTATGCCCTAAATGTGGAGCAGAAGTAAAACCACATAGAGTTTGTAAAACTTGCGGAACTTATAAAGGGAAAGAAGTTATTAACGTAGAAGAAGCAGCTGAATAGTTGTTTTTTTATTAAAAAAATATATCCTTCGATATATTTTAATTTGTATAACGCATATTTTCATTGGAAATATTAAACATCAGTCCCATGGCTAACATATAACTGAGTAAACTAGAACCGCCATAACTGATAAATGGTAAGGTAATACCCGTAATTGGCAATAGACCAAAAGTCATACCAATATTTTGAACTTGTTGATATATTAACATTCCAACTACCCCTGCAATAATGTATTTATTAATTAATTGGTTAGTTTTAACCGCCATCATAATTAATCTAATATCGAAGAAAGCAATAAGCGCTAATAAGAGAACCGCACCAATAAAACCAAAATGACTAGAGAAAACGGCAAATATAAAGTCCGTTTGAGCTTCAGGAAAATAAATAGGATTAGTATTCCAACCATGACCAAATAATCCGGCGGATCCAATCGCACTTAAACTATTTTCTAATTGAAAGCCACTTTGATTAGACCAATCAAGTAACCGATCAACTCTTAAAAAGAAACTAGTTCCGAAAATTTTAATAAATAAATCTTGGTTAATGAAATAAATACCTAGTACTAATGCTACAAATACTCCTATAATACCAAATAAAATAGCAAACCAACGATATCTAATACCAGAAACAAATAACATAACTAAAGTAATTAATAAATAAATTAAAACTACTCCAGTATCCGGTTGCATAAATGTTAAAATGCTTGGTACTAAAACAACTAAACCAATTTTAATTAAAAAGTAAAATTCTTCACGGATACTTGGATTAGGAAAATCTTCATTAAATTTTGCAATTAAAGTCGCATTTGTAATAATCAAAATAATTTTCATAAATTCACTAGGTTGAATAGTTCCAATGCCTTTGATTTCGTACCACGAATTAGCGTCATTAACTGTAATTCCGAAGAAAAATAAACCAATAAGTGCTAAAATACCAAACCCATATAAGAACCAGACGACTCGGTAAATAGTTCTATTTCCAATAGTCATAATAAAATAAGCTAAAGCAAAGCCAGCAACATACCAAAGAATTTGCTTAGTCATTAATCCATCCATATAGCTTGGTAAAATACTACCAGCACCCCAAAGGGTAACAATACTAATTAAAGCCATTAAAATAATAGGGATAATAATAGTTTTGTCAATTTTAAATTTTGAGATATTTTTCATAGCATCACCATTAAATATAATACACTAACTTTACTAAATATACAATTATTCTCCAAAAAAGTTTTAAAAAAACTAAAAGTATAGTATAATATAAGAGGTGATAAAATGATTTGGCAATATATTTTAATAATAATAATTTTAGTACTCATTGCTTTAGCAATCGTAAGATCAAAAAAGAAAGATTTTAAATTAGAAGCAAATAAATTAGTTCAATACCTAGGCGGAAAAGCTAATATAATCAACTATGAAGTTAATAATTCGCGATTTGTTGTTAATTTACATAATATCGAATTAGTAAATAAGGATGCTATCCAGAAAATGGGGGCGCAAGGTATTGTAGAAATTGATAATCAATTAAAAATAATCTTTGGTGATGATGCTAAACAACTAAAAAAGAATATTGATGACTTAAAATAGACTAAAGTCTATTTTTTTTGACAAATTTTACGTAAATATTACACGAGGTAACCTAATTCGACAAATTATGACACCTTAAATAAGTACAATGGTAATGAGGTGGTTTGTATGACGATGTTTGATAGTATATTTTTAAATATATTGTATGTAATGTTTCCATTTGTTTTATATTTATTTTACTTGGCGTATAGAAAGGATAAAAATAAAAAAGAGGATGAATTAGCTTTTACTATTGTTATTTTTACATCACTCTATTTAGTTATTAAATTTGGTAGTGCATTATTTCCGGACATTCCAATATTGATTGTCAATTTGCCATTATTAATGGCGTACTATCGAAAAAATAATATATCAATTATTGCCGCATCAATTGCCGTCATCGGATATTATTTTAATTATTATGATAATTATCTATTAATCATCATCCTGGGGTATGTTATCTATTATGTTATCTATTTGTTTACCAACAAAAAAATAACTATTACATGGTTCATTATTACTTTTGCTGTTCTTAAAATAACTATGACAATGATTTTTACAGCCGACATATATGAGCCAGCAAGTTTGTTTGATCATTTTTTAGGAATTATATTTAGTGGAGGTATTTACTGTCTTATTACAATAGGGCTCGTCTATATATTAGAGAAAGCTAAGGAGGGACTTAAAATGCAAGTATTAACTCAAGAATCGGATCATGATAAGCAAATCAGAACAACTTTATTTCAAATAACTCATGAAATAAAAAATCCAATTGCGGTGTGTAAGGGATATTTAGACATGTTTGATATTAATAATCCAGAACACGCTAAAAGGTATGTACCAATTATGAAAGAAGAAATAGGTAAAACATTAATTCTATTAGAAGATTTTCTATCAATGAATAGAATTAAATTGAATACGGACATTCTAGATATAAATTTATTACTAGAAGATGTTTTAAAAAGTTATAGGCTTTATTTTAATGAACATAACATTGTGACTAATTTAAAAATAACTGATGATGAAATTTATGTTGAAGGGGACTATAATAAATTAGTCCAAGTATTTACAAATATTATAAAAAATAGTATTGAAGCTGTAGGCGATAATCCAATAATTGAGGTGTGGACGGAAGTGAAAGACAGTAATTTAACCATTTATTTTAAGGATAATGGAAGCGGTATTAGTAAACAAGATATGAAAAAAATCAAAGAGCCATTCTTTACCACAAAAATTAAAGGAACAGGATTAGGAGTATCTTTATCATCAGGTATAATTGATGCCCATGGAGGTAAATTAAATTATGAATCTGATGAAGGAGTATATACATTGGCATCTGTAACTTTACCAATAAATGATATGTTGTAATAACTCTATGCAAAGAAGTATGTTGTATAGAGTTTTATTTTGTAAAATTATAAGTAATAAAAAAACAACTCAAATTCGAGTCATTCTATTTCAGGATAATAATCTTTATTGAAATTATGGTTAGTCGCATCTAGCTTTAATAAAGCATTAGTATCAATTAAGAAGAATTTATCAAGTAAAATATTACTTTTATCACTAGTGACTGGATCGTCCCAAGTTAGGTCTAAATGTAACCATTTATCATTAATATAAACTAGGTTCCAAATATGATTATCGTTAGATATTTTATAATTTGGAATTTTTAATTGGTCGAGATATATTTTCATCGCATCACTGTAACCACTGCATAATGCAACTTCTTCTAGTAACGGGCCATTAGCTTTATGAGAATTATATTTAAAAGTTTTATCTTCACCTTTTTCAATTTGTAAAGCTCTTTCTTCATCATAAATTGAATGATTAATAACATAGTCATGGAAAGCTCTTATTTTTTGCTCGTTATTCATATTGCCTTTAATAATTTCTTTAATAATTTCTTCAATTTTACTATTTATTTTATCAATGTCATCAGCGCTATATAATTTATCGATTTTAACTGTTGATTTGCCATAAGTATTAGTAGTTATATATAGTTTTTTATAACTGTTATATGGAGAAACCATGTTGTTAATAACTGATAATAAAGCTTGGTTTTCAGAAACTTCTTTTAAATCGCTAGAACAATCTTTATAGTTTTTTCCACAATAGAAAGTAAATTCCTCTTGTCCGGAGTTTAAAATCGTATAAATAACATTTAGAATTCCTTGTTTATTTTGAACATGAAATTCGTCGGTTTTTTGAACAAATTTAAATTTATAATCATTGTCATAATTATTTTTGCTAGGGGCACTTACTTTAGTATAATCAGCGACATTGCTCATCACAAATGTTACTATTTCAGTTCTATATATAAAACAAACTACTAAAATCACTAATAGTATTATAGTTGAAATTGAAATTTTATGTTTTCTCATGTTATCACCTATCTCTATTATAACATTTTATTACCAAAATATATCTAGTTTATTAAAGCTTTAAAAATATTTTATAAAATTATAGTTGAAAGAAGAAAATCGAAAACAAAAATTGTATAATTCCAGTGAAGGAGGATAATATGTCATATTATACAGAAATAAAAGAAACGTTAATAAATAATAAAAATTATAAAAAAATCAAAGATTATTCTAAAAATAGAAGTGATTTAAATACTTATTTTGAAGTAGGTAGATTATTAATAGAAGCTCAAGGTGGAGAAAAAAGATCAAAGTATGGTGATCAGCTAATTAAATAGTATTCAGAAAGATTAACTAAAGAAATAGGGAAAGTATATTCGACAAGGAATTTGCGAAATATGCGCCAATATTATTTGAAGTTTGAAAAATGGCAGACACTGTCTGCCAAATTATCGTGGTCACTTATTATTGAACTTAAAATAACTGAATTTAAAGCTGAGTACGTTGGACAACTTCTGAAGTATATGGGATATGTCGATAATCATCTAAAAGAAGGAAATAACGAAAAAACACTTGGTATAATAATCTGCAAGGAAAACAATGATTTTGTTTTAAAATACATTGGATTAAATAATATATTAACAACTACTTATTTATTACAAACAATATAAAATGCAAAAAAAAAGCAAATTATTCCAGAGACTGCTGAAAAAGTATACAAAATAAAAACTGATATTTAGAATTGTTATCTA
>CAZIDO010000064.1:0-6327 GCA_964538005.1 uncultured Muribaculaceae bacterium | reverse complement strand
AATTATCTTTTTTCTTTGCTTTAATATTAATAATATGTTATAATCGACAGTGGTGATAAAAATGTTAAAAGTAAACAATGTAACTTTAAGATTTGGAACAAGAATCTTATTTGAAGATGTTAATATTGAATTTAATAATGATAATTGTTATGGTGTTATTGGCGCTAATGGAGCTGGGAAAAGTACATTCTTAAAATTATTAACTGGTGAAGTAGAAACTACTAAAGGTGAAATAATTAAAGATAAACATGAACGTATGTCAGTATTGAAGCAAAACCATAATGCTTGTGATGAATATACAGTTTTAGAGACGGTAATTATGGGTAATGAAAAATTATATAGTATTATGAAAGCTAAAGAAGCATTATATATGAAACCAGACTTTACTGATGCTGACGGAATTGAAGTTGGACGTTTAGAAGGTGAATTTGAAGCTTTAAATGGATGGGAAGCCGAAAGTGAAGCTGCCATTTTATTAGCAGGTCTTGGTATTGATAATGCTGTATATGATGAATTAATGAGTACTTTAAAAGAAAAAGATAAAGTAAAAGTCTTATTAGCAAGTGCCTTATTCGGTGACCCTGATATTCTATTACTCGATGAACCAACTAATGGACTAGACATTAAAAGTAAACTTTGGTTAGAAGAATTTTTAATTAATTTTAAAGGAACAGTTATTTTAGTATCTCACGATAGACATTTCTTAAATACTGTTTGTACACACATGGTTGATATTGATCGACAACGTGTTAAATTAAGTATTGGTAACTATGATTTCTGGTATCAATCAAATGAATTAATGCAAAAACAAGTAAAAGATAGTAATAAGAAAAAAGAAGAAAAAATAAAAGAATTACAATCATTCATTGCTAGATTCTCAGCTAACGCATCTAAATCAAAACAAGCAACTTCAAGAAAAAAATCATTAGAGAAAATTGAATTAGATGAATTAATACCATCTTCAAGAAAATATCCTTATATTAATTTTGAATATGAAAAAAGACTAGGTAAGGAAATTGTCCATTTAAGTAAAATAAATGTAACAATCGAAGGTAAACCAATTATCAAAGATTTATCTTTGACTATTAGACCAGAAGATAAAATTGCTTTAATTGGTGAAAATGAAATTGCTAAAACAACTTTATTTAAAGTCTTAATGGGGGATATTATTCCTGATAGTGGTGAAATAAAGGTAGGAACAACTGTTATTTTCTCATATTTTCCTAAAAATCATGATGACTTTTTCAAAGGAAAAGAAAACTTAGTAGATTTCTTAAGAAATTATTCAGAAAACAAAGATGAAAGTTTTATTAGAGGTTTCTTAGGTAGAATGTTATTCTCTGGGGAAGAATCTTTAAAACCAACTAACGTTTTATCAGGTGGGGAAAAAGTAAGATTAATGTTTTCAAAAATGATGATGAATAAAGGTAATTTGTTATTATTAGATGAGCCTACTAACCATTTAGATATTGAATCAATTACTTCATTAAATAATTCATTAAGTAAATTTGATGGACCAGTTATTTTTGCCAGCTTTGACACTGAATTAATTGAGTCTATTTCAAATCGTTTAATTTATTTTGAACCAGATGGAACATATTTAGATAAACAAATGGATTACGAAGACTTTGTAAATAAATTTAATAAAATATAAAAGTTACAAAATAATGTAACTTTTTTCTATTCTAAGAAGGAAATGGAAATTAGGGATAAATATCGAACATTTAGTTATCAAAAAAATAAAATTAATAAAAATAATAATTTCTATTGAAAATATTGTAAAAGTATGTTATAAAATTATTAAAGTGAGGTGTTTATGGAAGAATTAGAAAACAATATATCCAGAATATTAGATTTTCAACTTGAATTTGAAAATTATCAGGACAATATTGGTGGAGAGAGTAAAATAACGGACAATATCTTTTCAGATATTAATAAATTTAGACAGAGACGAAAAATATTAAGCGAAAAAGAACAACTTAAAGAATCAATTTTTTTACTAGAAAAATTAAATAAAGTAATGGACGGTATTGGACGAGAAAAATTTACATTTTATGATGATGGAAGTTTTAATTACATATGGGATTATTCATTATTAGAGGGAGAAGAAGATGGGAAAAGGAAATAACAGAGATTGGGGATATGCAAGTAGTGATGAAAAAGGAAATCTTGAATATACTAGCTATGAAAAAAATGGTACTGTAAATCGTTACAGAGATAACGGTGATGGAGGCCACAGTCATAGTCATTGTAAAAGTAAGGATGATTATAATGCTGGCAAAAGCCCTGACTGGAGTAGAACAAAAAGCAATGATTCACAAAATCCTTCAACTGGAGAGGTACAATCAAACGGTGGGTGTTATTTAACATCAGCATGTATGGAACACTTTAAACAAGACTTTGATGATAAAGTTTATGAACTTCAAGTTTTAAGATGGTTTAGAGATACTTTTGTATCAGAAGAAGATATAGAACATTACTACCAAACGGCTCCTATTGTAGTAGATGCAATAAATGAAAATCCTGACTGCGATAGAATTTATAGTGACATATATGAAAACGTAATTAATTTTTGTGTAAAAGCAATAGAAGAGGAACGATATGTTTTAGCTTATGATACATATCGAAATAGTATTTTAGATTTAGAAGAAACATATGCAAAACCAAGACTTCAGCAAGGCGTTGTAAAAGTGCTAAAACACTAAGTAATATTTTTAATAAAAATATTACTTGGTGTTATCAACAAACAAAAAACCTAGCCGAAGCTAGGTACCACAACACGAGGTGCCTAGTAAATAAGCCGCCTCATATTTATATATATAACATATCTTGTATTTTATTACAAGGTATTTTTTAATAGAAAACTGTGTATTTATGTAGTTTATAAGTTGTGTCATTCACTTTTAAATAAATATAATACTTGCCAGCTAAACCTTCTTCATTAATATAGCTAGTAACTTTAATTTTTGAGTCTTTCTTTTTAGTGTTTTTATATGGCGTTTCAGACATTGTAACATCGTATGTTTTTTTATCTAAAACATTATCTAAAATAATTGAAACTTTATCATTTTTATTAAAAGTACCACTAACTACTAAACGATTAGCGTCTTTATATACTTCAAGGTCATATTGTTCAAATACCTTATCTTGGGCGGCATAAAAGATTAATGGAAGATTTTTAACAGTAGGCGTTTCACCAGTTGTCCCAATACGACCACCACGACCAGGCATATAAACATCGCCAGCATAAATATCTGATACAGTCGCACTATATAAATTATAGCTTGTACTGAAATTATCTACTAATTTATCTTTATAAGTTTTAACTTTATTGTCTAAACTTATAATAAAAGCATCATCTTTATAACTAATATTAGTATACTCAGCTTTAGGTCCTAATTCAACATTTTTAAGTTCTTTAAACGTTTTATTTGCTGTATTAATAGAATACTCAATTAATTGATTTTTGTCATCTGCACCATTGATATAAGCTAAACCATTTTTAGTTAAAGTCAATGCTGAAGGATTTTCTGGTAACATGGCATCGCCATCAGTTAACAAATATTTATGATATTTTTCACTTAATTTATTTTTATCAGCAATAATCCAGTTAATTTCACTAGTATTGTAATCAATATTTATAATCATATCTTTTTTACTACCAATCAAACTTATTGAATTTGTTTTAACATCATAAGTAAAAGATTTTAATTTTAGCCATTCCGCACCATCGTCATTAGGCATAACATTGTATAAATCAAATTTCTTAACAATATTTCCAGCCGCACGATCAATTTCAACAATATAATCTTCAACAGTACCGCTGCCAAAATTATTTGAAGCAACTAATAAATTGCCATTATTTAATTCGTATACATCATGGTGGTAGCCGCCAGGTAGATTATATTCGTAATAAACCTTACCAAGCAAATCAATCTCAACCAAACCAATAGAGTAGTTAGGTGAGTTAACATTACTGTCGTTACTTAATAAAATATGACCATTACTTAATCTTGTAAAGTTAAAACGATAATTAGTATTTAGATACCAGCGGACATTGCCATTTTTGTCATAGGCAACAGGATGTCCATTTTCATTATTAGAAGTTGTAAAAAAAGGCCCATTAGCTTCACTTGATTCAACGTTTTCACCATTTTTTAACCAATCAGGTAGTTTATCAGTTTTAATAGTTAATGTAGATTCTTCACCACTTGAAGCAATAATTATTTGATTTTCATAATCTGGATATAATCCATAAACAGGAATAATATGGTCTTTACTAGGTATGAAAGTATTAACAATATCTTCATCACCATCTTTACCTTTAACTGTAATTGTAACTGTTGCTAAATCTTTAGTTTGAAAGATAACCAACGCTGTCAAAGGTGAATTACCATAAGGATTAACAATAACGTTAGGTTCAGTAATTGAATAATTTTTATTAGCTAAGAACCCATTTTCTAAGCTTTCTTGATACCATAAAATATCATCCTTAGTATCAACCGCCGTTGAAGCTTCAACAAAACGATAAATTAAAATTGATGCCACAATCGTAATAATGATTAACAATATATACTTATATTTAGTTTTCATAATGCCTCCTAAATTAACCTAATTTCTTTTTCGGTAAAAAAAGGTCTTTTTTTATTAATCTTATCAAAAAATAAAATTCCATTCAGATGATCTATTTCATGTTGAAAGGCCACTGCTAATTCTTCACGAACTCTAAAGTTCAAAGGTTTACCGTCAGGGGCATAACCTGAAATAGTAATGCGAGCAAATCTTGGAACATGTCCGTCTACTTCACGATTAACACTCAAACAGCCTTCGCCAGTTTCTAAGGCCACCATTTCTTCAGAATGACTAATTATTTTAGGATTAACAATAACATAGTTTTTAAATTTTCCTTCTTCATATTCATGAACAATAACAATAATTCTTTTTAGTTTTCCAAGTTGCGGAAATGCTAGACCCATCCCGGGACGCAAATTGTATTTTTCTGAATATTCTTCGATTTGACTATATTTAAGCTGCTTGATAATCATATCAATAGTATTTTTGTCTTCTTTTGAAAGCGGTAATTCAACCTCTTTACTAACCGCTCGAAGTGTTTTGTTCTTTTCATCTAATATTTTTAATTCTTTAAACACTGTATCACTTCCTTTTATAATTTTACCATATTTTCAAGTAAATAAAAAATCAAATTACTTTATTATGTCAATTAAAGTAATAGTATTATATATTAGCGTTAATTAAATGTCAAATTAATATATTATCGTTCTTTGGACATAATAAAATAGGTGATACTATGAAAATAAGACTTGGTTATGTAGCAATTTCTTTAACTTTAGATATAACGGCGTCAAAAACAATTACTTATACAAATTATCAAAAGTTAAATAAAGAGGATGGAGATAATAAATTGGATTTGTTGATTAGGCAAAACTTTAATAATTTAAAAGAAATATTAAAATATAACTATTGCAATAATATCCATTTTTATCGTCTTAGTCACAATCTAATTCCACTAGCTACACATAATGATGTGCCCTTTGATTATATAAAACCATATCAAAAAGAATGGAAAGAACTAGGAGATTATATAAAAAAATATCAGATTAGAGTAGATACTCATCCTGATCAATTTTGTGTTTTAAATAGTAATAAAAAGAATGTTGTCAAAAATAGTATAACAATGCTTGAATTTCATAACAAAATTTTTGAAGCCATGCATATAGAAGGTAAGGCCGTATTACATGTTGGTGGCGCTTTTAACGATAAAGATAAAGCTATTAGAACCTTTATTAGAAATTTTAACAAATTAGATGAAAAAATACAAAAAACAATTATTTTAGAAAATGATGATAAAACATTTAATGTAAAAGATGTTTTATACATATGTGAAACATTAAATATTCCAATGGTTTTAGACTATCATCACTTTAATTGCAATAATGATGGAGAAAATATTAAAGACTATTTACCGCGTATATTAGCAACCTGGGACAATGAAAATTTAAAGCCAAAAATGCATTTTTCAACGCCAAGAAATTCTAAGGAAAAAAGAAGTCATAGTGAATATATAAATAGTGATGAATTTATAGCTTTTATTAATGTTATAAAAGAATTTAATAAAGACGTCGATGTTATGTTAGAATGCAAAGCTAAAGATGAAGCTTTATTTAGATTAATGAGAGAACTTAAATGTAAAGCCAATTATAAGTTTTTAGATGAGACATCTTTTGAAACAAAATAAAAAGAAGCTTAAAAGCTTCTCAGACCGTTGACAAAGTCAATGGTCTTTTCTTTTAAAGCAAAGTATGATAT
>CAZIDO010000063.1:0-6330 GCA_964538005.1 uncultured Muribaculaceae bacterium | reverse complement strand
TTCCATAAGAAAACCTCAGTTATTAATTAACTGGGGTTTGTCTACACTCTGAGAATGTATGATACATTCTTTTTAAAATACTATTTTAATTTTAATGGATTTTTTTCGTCTAAGTTTTTCGCTTTTACGGCATCGTTGTAATATTTGGTTACACGATTTTTATACCCGTCAACATTTTCATTTTTCATAAAATCCATATCTTTGTATGACATGCCTCTTAATTTAAGTAAAAGATTATTTATTTCATTTGTATCCTTTGGCTTACCATCTTGACAAACAACCGTTATCGATACAGTTTCTTTACCATTTTCATAGTTTTTCAATGAATCTTTAATTAATTCGAGTGCTTTTACTTTCGCTTGGTAAAATGCTGCTTGAGTCGGTTCATCAGTTTCCAGTTTTTTAAAATCAGCATCAGTCTTATCTAGTATTCTTATTGAAAACTCTATCCAATCTGTAAAAAACATTGCGTAGTAAAATCCTGTAAGTTCAACGGTTTGAATAGATACACCTTTAGGATCAACTGTTGAATTTTTAATTTTATATTTAGTATTTTCTACAACGCTAGTTTCAATTTGAGTAATATATTTTTTATGTGCCTTTTCATAGTTTTCAAGTTTATACTTTTCAATAAGTTTGCTACTTGGTTTTGCTTGCAAATCAGAATCTTTACCTAACATAATAATTGGTTTTACAGTTTCAATTCCAGTAAGCTTCACCAACTCTTTTTCTGTAGCTGTTGTATTTAGAAAACTTTCGATAATGTTTTCTGTTGTTTTTGCCATACTTACTTTGCTGGGTTTATTTGCCTGATCCACAAAATATGTAATAGCTGCAACTGTAATAAATAAAATAATTGCAACCACAGAAATTATAATTTTTTTCTTCATATTATCACCTTTCTAAACTATCTACATACATGTTCGGCAGGGAGTAATACTTGCATCAACTGAAGACTTATATAAAGAACCGCCTTGATACCAAGCTGAACAATTATCGCCAAAGTTTACCCCATAGTTTCGCCAAGCTGTTGCATAATCTCGCCATCCTGTGTCAGCGTATATTCTTCCAGCTCCATAAAGAGTGAATCCCATTCCCCAGTTGGTGTCACCCCACGAACCATAGAAATCTCCTTGTGGGACATATATTAAACAACGCCATTGAAGGTGAGCTTGTGATCCGTTTTTTTCAACTTCCCTAGCTTGATATTCAGAATAAAAATATGATGGACCTGGTCCTGCCCAGTTTCCATACCATACCCAACTTTTTAAAGGACTTAAAATTCGTATCCAGCCGCCATCGACCCAGCCTGAATAATTTCCTAAATTATCAGCAATTCTTATCCATACTTGATTTTCTCTTGGGTAACCCCAATCTCCTGAATAACTAGTTGCTGTTTTTGAAGTCCAATCAGTTAAAACATTAGCTCTATCATAAGAATATTGTAAAGTTCCTGTGTTTATGCCTGACATAGAATCGCTATAATTTCCTGAAACGGTTACATAAGTTCCACTATTAACCCAGCCACTTCCTCTATTATTACTAGCGGTTATGCTTGGTGGGGTGTTATCAGTTTTTAAAGCTGTACTATAGCCTGAAACCACATTAGCATTATTAAATTTATCTTTTACTGCGCCTGCTTTTAATCTTATCTGCGCGGTTCCTGATGTTGCCCCTGCATTTGCAGTTACCGTCCATTTGAATCCATTGGTTACTGCTGTTGCTCCTGATACTGATGATATTGTAGCCACTCCGGTATTACTGCTTTCTAAGTCAGCTACGGCTACCGCACTATCATTAAATCCAGATACATCTGTACATTGTAATACATACGTTAAGGTCTGAGTATTTTTTATATATCCATTTACAGTAGTACCTGTCGGTCCGCTTAACCACACACATGCTGGTGGGGTGCTATCTACTATTACTGTTAAGGCTTGACTTATTCCAGTATTTCCGGCTCCATCTTTCGCATGGATATAATAAGTTCCGGCACCTTTTGTAACTGAGCTACTATATGTGTTTCCACTTATGGTTGTCCAAGTTGTTGGCACGGCAGTAGTCGTTGTTACCGCATACCCTGCTAAGGCACTTCCTCCAGTATCTGTTAGGGTAAATGATATAGGTCTTGTTGTTCCTGATAACGTGCCTATTGTCGCAGTTACTGTTGGTTTTATCGTATCTCCAACTATTGATATTGCCTGACTCTTACCAACATTACCTACCATATCTCTAGCATAAACATAATATGTTCCTACGCCTAGAGTTACACTAGTTGAAAACGTATTAGGTTTTCCTGATATTTGGGTCCATGTTCCCCCTGGCGTGGTCGCCGATGTTGAAACAATGTATTCTTTTAATCCTGAGCCACTATTTTCACCTAAGGTTATTGATACCGGTCTTTGATTACTTGTATTCAAAGTTCCAATACTTGCCGTTGCGGTTGGTGCCCAGTTATCTACCTTAACTCCATATATATTTGAAGTTTTGGTTTCATTATGCATTACTAATGTTGCTTTATAATACATGTTATGGATTGTTCCACTTCCAACTGAGAAAGTATAGTCTTTTCCCTTTTGATTAGCAATTACATTAGCTGGCACTGGATTTTTCGTTGATCCACTATACCATTTTATATCTCCTGTGTAATTATTTGTTGTTACTTTTAATGGTACACTAGCAGATGTTACCCATGTATCATCTGGTATTGAAGACGTTATTTGGATTTCTTGATATCCACATTCGTATGATATATCATAATTTAATACAGTCTTTGATGTCATCGTGTTTTTGGTTGCACTTTTAATTACAACACATACTTGATTATAATCTTCAGCTGTCGATGGCTTTTTAACATTTTTGTCTAAATATCCGCCATCTTTTAGTTGACTCATCCAAACTTTAGTCAACTCTCCTACTGAGTCTGGTAGACTTTTTTTATTATCTAGCGCCCAATTTTTAGCTGCTAATATTATATTAGTATCTACTTGTTTATCGGCTTCTAGTTTACCTTTTTTTATAGCTTTATCTATTGTTGGTACCAATACCAACACCATTAAACTCAGTAAAACAACTACCCCTATTACTTCTATTAATGTAAAGGCATTTTTCTTCATTTCTCTCACCTTCTAACTTTTTAATTTAACAATGTAATTAATTTTTTCTGGTTTTGCGTCTGAACTATATTGAGCTTGACTAGACATTTGAATTAAATCACCTGGGACAATTTTCATATTTAATTCATTTTTTAAAGTCATAATTGTTTTACCATCTTTATCACACAAAACAATATCAATACTTTTTACGGTAACATCTTTACCACTAACATTAACTAGATTACTGTTATATAGTAAATTGCCATCTTCGACCCTAGCACTTTCTTGTTCCATTCTTAAACTATTTGGTAATCCCATTTTTTCTTTTTTCGTTTCTTTTGTTTCTGGCTCTTTTTTTGTTTTGGGATTAACATCTCCTAATGCAAAATAGATAATTCCTGAACCAATTGCTACCACAGCAAAAACAATCAATAAAATTTTAAGTGTTTTACTCATTTCCTAACTCCTCCTCTATTCTTATTAATTGATTATATTTACAAACCCTATCAGTTCTTGATAAAGAACCAGTTTTGATTTGTCCTAAATTAAGCCCGACTGCCAAATCAGCAATTGTAGTATCCTCAGTTTCCCCACTTCGATGAGAAATTATTGTACTGTAACCATTTTTCTTAGCAAGTTCAATCGTTTCGATTGTTTCAGTTATTGTTCCAATTTGATTTAATTTAATTAAAATAGCATTACCCGCATTCATATCAATACCTTCTTGTAAATACATTTTATTTGTTACAAATAAATCATCCCCAACCAATTGAATTTGTTCACCTAAAATTTCAGTGATTTTTTGGAAACCTTCCCAGTCATTTTCATCGACAGGATCTTCAATTGACATAATTGGATATCTATTTACCAATTCTTCATAATATAAAATTAGTTCATCGGTGGTTAACGCTTTACCTTCACCTTTTAAATGATATAAACCATCTTGATAAAATTCACTAGCGGCCACATCCAAACCTAAACAAACGTCTTTTCCAGGAATATAACCAGCTATTTCAATAGCTTTCATAATAGCATCTATGGCTTCGGTATTAGAATTAAAGTTGGGAGCGAATCCACCTTCATCGCCAACATTAGTGTTATAGCCCTCTTCTTTTAAAACTTTTTTTAAATTATGAAATACTTCGCTACCAATTCTAACTCTTGTTTTAATATTTTTGGCCTTAGGAATAATCATAAATTCTTGAAAGTCTAAAGCATTATCAGCATGGACACCACCATTTAAAATATTCATCATTGGAAATGGTAAAACGTGTCCCTTACCCACAAAAGCATATAATGGCATGTCGGCATCAATACTAGCAGCTCTTAAATTGGCCATTGAAACCCCTAATATTGCATTAGCCCCTAATCTACTTTTCATTTCAGTTCCGTCTAAAAGAATCATAGTTTCATCAATATCTCTTTGATCATAAGGATTTTTACCAATTAAAGCATCTTTAATAATTGTATTAACATTACTAACAGCTCTTAAAACACCTTTGCCCATAAAACGTTCATCATTATCACGAAGTTCTAAAGCTTCTCTGCTTCCCGTTGAAGCTCCACTTGGAACGATTGCACGTCCTTTTATACCACTATCTAAAATTACATCTACTTCAATCGTTGGATTCCCCCTTGAATCCAGTACTTCTCTGGCTTTTATATCTTTTATTAATGCCATAGTTACACTCCTTTACTATAAATAAGTATAACATTTTTTGACAAAAATAAAAACCTGTTTTTTGGTCTTTTCTGGATATTATCAAGAATAAGTCTTTTTTTACTTATTTTATTTGCGATTAATCATAAAATGTATTATAATTGTACTTAAGCAAACGAGGTGATTTTATGCATATTAAAGATATTTTAGAAATTAATAAATCTAAACTAATTAACGGGGAAAATAATATTGATTATTTTACGATTAATACTAAAGATATTCAAGGAAATACAATGTTCTTTCCATTAAAGGGTAAAACAGATGGTCACAAATATATTATAAATGGAGTTGAAAACGGTTTGGCTGGTTTTTTTGTCGAACCAAATCATGAAGATATTATTGATGCATGTTTAAAAATAAATAAGGATTTAGTTATTGTTGAGGTAAAAGATGCTTTAAAAGCATTACAAGACTTAGCATTAAAAACTAGAACCAAATTAAATATTCCAGTTATCGCGTTAACTGGTAGTTTTGGGAAAACTAGTCAAAGAGAAATGATTAAATGTGTTTTAGAAGAAAAATTTAAAGTTTTATGTCCAACTGGAAACTATAATAATCATATTGGAATGCCTTTAACTTTAATCAATTATTCTGATGAAGAAATTATTTTATTAGAACTGGGTTCTAACCATTCAGGCGAAATCGCTTTTTTAAGAGATATTTGTAAACCAACAATATCTTTAGTAACTAATATTGGAACTGCGCATATTGGAAATTTTAGAAGTTTAAAAAATACTTTAAAAGAAAAAACAAGTATTGCTAAAAACAGCGAATACTTTTTACGCAATATGGATGACAAAATGTTAAGTCACAAAAAAATAATTGGTCCTGAAGTAATTGACTATGGTATTATGATACCAGAAGTATCAAATATAATTTGTGGTAAGAAAAATCGTTTTACTTATACCGAAAAAGATAAAGCATTCAAAATTACTATTAACAGCGATGTTGATTATTTAATTAATTACTCTATTTGTGCTTTAAAGATTGGTTTATTATTAGAAATGGATATGAAAGCAATTATTAAAGGTATTGATAGTTTTAGAAGTGCACCTAGTCGTATGGAAAAAACGATGCTTGGACGTAATATGATTATTGATGATTGTTATAATGCTTCATTTGAAACAATGATTAGTGGTTTAAATTATTTTTATATCCAAACACCAAGAAATAAAATTGTTGTATTAGGTGACATTTTAGAAACGGGAAGAATGAGTCGCAGAATTCATTTGGGTGTTGCTAAATATATTGCTAAAGAGAATTTAGATTTTAAAGAAATTCATTTAGTTGGTAAAGAAATGAAAAGAGTTTATAATTATTTAAAAGGTAAAGGATTTAATGTATTCTATTATAAAAACGTCGATGAAGTTAATCCAGAAATTTTAGATAAAAAATCTGTCTACTTAAAAGCTTCTCATAGTATTGGTTTACAAAAATTAGTAGAAAATAAAAAGAGCTTAAATGATGCTAGTACCTGTCAAGTACTCACTAAATAAAAATATAATTAATTTGAAA
>CAZIDO010000062.1:0-6632 GCA_964538005.1 uncultured Muribaculaceae bacterium | reverse complement strand
AAAGACTACTGATATACTTTACAATAATCTTTGTATACTTTTTCAGCAGTCTCAATTTATAGATGCTTTTTCTTTTGAATAAAAATGTAAAAATAAGAAATAATAAAAATGGAAGGAGAGATAGAATGGATGAAAATATAGAAATGTTAGAGTATATATATCAAACATCATCAATGGGCGCTAGTAGTATGACAGATTTGATCAATGCTTTGCATAATAAAGATAACAAAATAAAGAAAATACTTGAAGAACAATTAAAGTGCTATGAAAAATACACAAAAGAAAGTAAAAAGATTTTAGAGAAACGTAAAGTAAAACCTAAAGATATTGGTATAATGGTCAAGACAATGTCTAAAATAGAAATAAATAAAGAAATAATAAAAGATAATAGTGATGCTGCAATTGCTGATTTACTTATTCAAGGATTCACAATGGGTAATTTAGAAATGGAGAAAAAAATTAATAATTATGAGAATAAGATAGACAAGAAAATTCTCAATATTGCTAAGGAACTATTAAAGTTTGGCGAAAACAATATAAACAAAATGAAATCCTATTTATAAGCTACATTTATGTAGTTTTAATTTGACTATTTTTTAAAAATGGCTATAATATTCATCAGGAGAAGTGCATTATGGTTAAAGAAAAAAATACAAAATTATCATCATTATCTTTAAGTGAAAGAGACGCGTATTTAAAACGTTTAGCAAGTTTTAAAATGGAGTATCAGGATACTTTATGTATGCCAAGCGATGTAACATTTGGTATTGAACTAGAGTTTATCAATTCTGATTTTAATACTTTAAAAAAATTATCTAATGTTAAATTTGCCAATAACTCTTCAGTATTTTATTCTGAGGATTATTGGACATTAAAACCAGATCCAACTCTTTCATATGAAGATGGGGGACTCGAACTTTGTTCACCAGTACTACATGATACAAGGGAAACATGGGATGAACTAAAAAACATATGTTTGTCGATTAAAGAAGCGGGCGGACAAATTGACGAAAATTGTGCACTTCACGTTCATATAGGGGCAGATTACTTTTTAGAACACAACACTGAAAAATTATTAAACTTTTTAAAAGCATATGGATATTTTGATCCATTATTATATCGTTTTGCAACGGGTGAATATCAAAATTTGCGTGCCCATCGAAACGAACAGAATTATATATGTTTTGGAGCAACTACTATATTTAGCAAATTTAAAAATAATAGTCATTTACCAAACTTACCTTATGATAGAGTATTAGAATATTTTTGTCGTGATTTTAGTCGCTATCATGGAATTAATTTTAGGAATTTAAAAGAAAATGCTTTAGAAAAACCGACAATAGAATACCGCTATATGAACGGAAGTATTAATCCAACCATAATTCAAAATGCTGTATGCATGGCTTATAATTTTATTAAATATACATCCAGTTCTAGATACGATAGTTCTTATATTACTGAGCACTTCGAGGAAAACAAGCCAAAACCAAATTTAACGACATGGTTGTTATCCGAGCCGGGGTATTCATATGACGATTTATTTTATTTTGTGGATGAAGTGTTTGATACTGATTATGCTAAAGATAATTTTAATCGCCAATATTTAACTTCGACAGATCCATTGTCATCAGGTAAATTAGTAAAAGCAACAACTTTTACAAAATAAAAAACTTTAGTTATTTTCTAAAGTTTTTCTATTTCTCTATTTCCCTCAACATTTTCAATTTCAGCATTATCACGATTATGTTGTTCGCGCTGTCCGATTGTATTTTCTTTAATATGTTTTTGTTCTTGAGCAGCGTGTGCTGCTTTTGATAAAGCAATAGCTTGCTTTAAATCAAAGTTATCAGAAATTTTATCATCGTCATCTAATTCAATTAATTTTAAGATTTCACTGAATGTAGTTTTTCCATCAATAACTTTAGTTAAACCATCTTGTAAAAGCGTGACAACATCAGAACTATAAACTAATTCTCTTAAATCTTCTTTAGATGTATTATTACTCAACGCATCACGAATCTGTTGGTTAATTAATAAAACCTCTTGAATAGCAATACGGCCACTATAACCATTGTGGCATATTTCGCAACCTTCCACATCATATACTTCTTCCACATCTTTATCGATAACAGCTTTGAATATTTGTTTTTCATATTCTGTAGTTTTTCTTTTAGTACGACAGTGGGGACACAACTCTCGGGCTAATTTTTGAGAAATAATTCCTTCTAAAGCACTCGCTAATAAGTATTTAGGAACATCCATATCAATTAAACGTTCAATTGTATTTAATGAGTTATTAGTATGGACAGTTGAAAGTACTAAGTGTCCAGTAATAGATGCACGAACAGCAATTTTAGCAGTTTCCGTATCACGTATTTCCCCAATCATAATAATATTTGGGTCTTGACGTAAAATAGATCTTAGTGATGACGCAAAAGTTAAACCAATTTGACTGTTAACTTGAACCTGATTAATACCAGCAATATCCATTTCAATAGGGTCTTCAACTGTAATAATATTAGTTGTTGAACGATTTAAAAATTGTAAAATAGAGTATACTGTAGTTGATTTACCAGTACCAGTTGCTCCTGTTACTAAAATAATCCCGTTAGGAACAGAAATCATTTCTAATAATTTTTTATAATTATCTTTGGTAAAACCTAATTCATCAATTCCAGATAAACTCATTGAGTAATCCAAAATACGAATAACGATTTTCTCACCATTACTAACAGGTAAAGCCGAAACACGGAGGTCTAGGTCAATTCCTTGTATGGTTCCTTTAATCGCTCCGTCTTGTGGACGACGAGATTCAGTAATATTCATTTTAGCTAAAGTTTTAATACGGGTAGTCATGTAATCACGAACAGTATTAGGAACTTTAGTATAGTCAAGTAAATCACCATCAATACGAATACGGACCAATAAATATTCTTCAAACGGATCAAAGTGAATATCACTGGCGCCTCTTTTTGAAGAATCAACTAATATTTCATTAACGATATCTACTACGGGAATTTTCTGATAGTCAAATGTTTTTAACATAATAACAACTCCTTTTTATTTTTCTTTTATGATAAGGACTAGCTTTTATCCTGAATATATTATATAATATATTTAAGATAATTACAATTTAAAAGGAGCAAGTTTATGCAAAAACTGAATAATAGGGGATTTACAGTAGTCGAGTTGTTAGCGTCTTTTACTTTAACGATGCTAATAGTTGTCTTTCTTTTTGAAATCGTTTTAGAGTTGAAAGACGTTTATGTTAATTCATCATTAAAAACCCAAGTCATTAATAAAAATGCCTTAGTTACTAGTGCGTTGAATAGTCGGATTGAAACTAAAAGACTAGAAAGTGCGACTTGTGATAATGCTCAAAAAACTTGTACTTTAATTTATACTAATGGAAGTGCTATTGAAACGATAACCATTATGGAGACAAAAATTCAAATAGGAACAACACCAACGGCAATTACTCAAACAATTGAGTATCCAGCAGAAACCACTTTGGAAAATATTGATGTTAGTGTTGGGACGAATAATGTTGCTACCGATATGTATCAAGAAAATAAATTTTTCAAAATTTCCTATAAAGTAGTTAATCCTAATTTGACCAAGGATGTTGACTATAACTTTATCTATTTATACAGGGGCTAGAAAAAATTAATCCAAAAATCAAATAAAAGATACATTAAAATTCCCGATATTAAAGCATGACATATACGGGCACAGAAAAATGGAAAATATTTAATTTTAGTATCACTTAGTATTCCAATAATTTGCATGTGAATACTCAAGCCACCAAATGATAAAACCATAACTGATAAAATACATTTTATTTTCAAAGGAATAGCCTCTAAACTAATATATTTTAAGCCTTGAGTCATTTCGACACAGCCGTTTAGTATACTTTGCATAATGCTATTTAAATTAACATTGTTATCAATAATAGTTGTAATAATTAAAAATAAAGTCATAACCCCTAAAATTAATAGAAGAGTATTAATGCTATTAATTAAAGAATTAGTAATGGTTGTTCCAAAACTTTCTTTATTGCTAATTCTTTTTTCATGCATTTTGTTAACGGCATTAACCAAACTAACCTTAGTACTTTCTCTTTTGCTGGGATAATAATTTCTCATTAAGATTCCAATAATAAAGTTACCAAAATAATGACATAATAATATCAAAATTCCCACCTCCTTATTATTTAAAAAGAGTAAACTAACTGTTCCTAAAATAAACAGGGGATTAGCAAAGCAAGAAAAACAAAGAATTTTAGTAGCTTCAAATTCATTTAAATCACCATTTAAGTACAATTCTCTAGTATACTTGGCATTAGATGGATTTCCTGATATAATACTCATAACAAAGATAAAAGCGGCAGAGCTTTTTATTTTGAAAAATTTATTCATAAATGGTTTTAGTAAATTGCCAATGAATTCAACAAATCCATATTTAATCATTAATTCCGATAAAACAAAAAAAGGAAACAATGAGGGAAAGATATTGTTTTTCCAAATATTCAAAGAAAATCCAACAGAATTCAAAATGCTTGAAGATTCCGTTAGAATTTCGATACAAATAAATATGAGTACTGCAATAATTACGACACTGGCCCATTTTTTCATAAATTCACCTACAAAAGTATATCCTATTGTTAGAAAGGAACTTGCTATGACTAATAAAGTATATGAAAAAACTAAAACATACATTAAAGAAAATTATAAAAGTTTACTGATAATTTTAATTGCCATTTTGCTATTAACTATAAATTTACCTTTTTATATATCGGCACCAGGTGGAGTATTAAATACGAAAAGCAAAGTTGAAATCACATCAGATTTTAAAATGAAAGGTTCATTAAATATGGCCTATGTTTCTGAAATAAAAGGAACAGTTCCCACTTTAATTTATGCTTTACTAAACCCTAATTGGGATATTGAAAAAGAGTCTGAGGTAACGGTTGGCAGTGAATCAATAAAAGACGAAGAATACCGTAATAAATTGCTTTTAGAAGAAGCTAATGATATAGCTGTTTTAGTAGCTTATGATCACTCTGATATAACATATAAAACAGAAAATAATAAAGTATATGTAACTTATATCGATGATTTAGCAAAAACAAATTTAGAGGTAAAAGACCAAATAATTAAAATTGATGGCAAAGAAGTAACTGAAAAAGCCGAAGTATATAGTTCTGTAAATAATAAAAAAATTGGGGATAAATTAAAATTTACCGTAATAAACAATGGTAAAGAAAAACAAAGAGAAGCAACTTTAATTGATGTAAATGGTGTTCCCAAAGTAGGGGCTTTAATTACCGAAACCGTAGGAATAAAGTCAGATTATCATGTTGACTTTAAATTTAAAGGTACTGAGTCAGGTTCTTCAGGTGGTTTAATGATGGCTTTAACTATTTACAGTTATTTAAATAAAATAGATTTAACTAATGGTAAAGAAATAGTTGGAACCGGGACCATTGATAGAGAAGGTAAAGTTGGAGAAATAAGTGGTATCAAATATAAATTGATGGGAGCAGTTAAAGAAAAAGCTGATGTTTTCTTAGTACCACAAGGTAAAAATTATCAGGAAGCTAGAGATTTAAAAAATAAGAATGGATATGATTTAGATATTGTACCAATCGAAACTTTTGATGAAGCATTAAACTATCTTAAGGGATAGTTTTTTATTGACAAAGAAAATCGTTAGTGCTATTATGACATTGTTATCCAAAATAGAATAGGTGAGCTTGTGTCAAAGGAAGTAAGTAATGAACAATTAGAACAAAAAGCCGAGTCTTTATTAGAAAAATATCATGATTTAGCGGCTAAAAATCCAGACAAAGATAAACTTGACGAAATTGAAAAAACTTTAAATGGTATTTTAGTAGTATTTTGGGCCACCAGAATGACAAAAAAATTCCATTTAATTGAGGAATATCCGTCTCAAAAACTATTGAAAATTTTAAATCAAGACTTTTTAAAAATAGTTAATCCTTTAAACGAAAATAAAGCATTTAACCAAATCGATTTTATGGAATATGCTTTTTTAGCAAAATGGATTTTACAATATCACACTAATGAAGAATATTCAATTGCTACATCAGGACAGCTGACATCATATGGGGAATTAGATTTTTTTTGGACTGGTAAATATCTTCAAAATTTTGTCTACAAGGAAGCCATATGTGGTAAATTTCCAGAATTAAACATGACATTTGTGAAACAACCCTTATCAATGTTAAATAACGGAGTACCTTTTTCTAAAACACTACCAATTAAAACTGCCCATTTTCCTTACCATCAAACAACTAGATTAGTAGATAAACGTAGTTTAGCAGAACCCATTCCTTATCGACCAAATCGTGGTGAACAACAATGGTGTCGCGATGAATTTTTAGTAAAATCAATAATGAGTATTGCGGCATATAAACAAACTAATCAAATAGAAAGTTTTACTCAAGAACACTATGATGAAATTTTATTTGATTTGTTTGGTGAAACTGCTGATATTGTCGGCGAAGCTAAGCAAAGAACAATTAATTTACATATATAAAATTTAATTAAAAAAAGAAACTATCTTCAATGATAGTTTTTTAGTAAATAGCGACACAAAAAGCTAACGGT
>CAZIDO010000061.1:0-6663 GCA_964538005.1 uncultured Muribaculaceae bacterium | reverse complement strand
ATTAAACAAAAAGCGATATATTCTTTTTGAATATACCACTTTGTCAACAATCTGAGATACGAAAGTATCTTTTTTGTATATTTTGATGTCTTTTGTCATAAACTTTAATTCTACATTTTATTTAGTTCTATTAACATATAATGTGAATAAATAAAGAGTAGGTGAAGAAATGAAAAGAGTGAAATTAAAGAAAAAAAGAAAATTTAAATTTAGAATACTAGTATATGCTTTACTAGTTTTTTGTGGTTATCAATTATCGTATAATGCAATCATGAGTTTTAAATTAGCAAATTCCAATGAAGATTTTATCAAAGCGCTACTAGCCGACTCTAATTATCATCTGCTCTATGAAAAAAAAGCCAATAATATTTTAAGTAAAGCTTTCTCCTACTTTTTTGACGTCAATCAACCAGTTAGTATTTTAGAAAATACCTTTCATTTTAAAGCAAATAAAGTAGAAACAACTAAAACAGGATTTGTTAGTAATCCCAAAGTTGAAGAAGTAAATAAAGTTGAAGAAAATCCAAGTGTTTATATATATAATTCCCATCAAGGTGAAAAATATCAAGGAAATGCCTTGGCAGGATATAACATTACACCAGGAGTAATGATGGCTTCTTATATTTTTCAAGATAAATTAGCAAAACAAAATGTTAAAGCCTTAGTCTTGGAAGATAACTTAATTGATTATATGAATTTAAATAATATGAAACATGCAGGGAGTTATCGTGCTAGTAGGTACTTTATAAATAATCCGATTAAAGATACTCAGTCATTAAAATTAATCTTTGATTTACATCGTGATAGTATCCCAAAAGATAAATCGACAACAGTCATTAATAACAAATCATGTGCGAAAATAGTATTTGTCATTGGTAATGAATATGATAGTTATGAACAAAATCTAGAAATGACTAAAAGACTAAACAGTATGATTAGTGAAAAATATCCGACTTTAACTAGAGGGGTTTTAATTAAAGGCGGGGCCGGTAGTAATGGAGTTTATAATCAAGATTTAAGTCCAAAAATCACTTTAATGGAAATGGGAGCTGATGACAATACCATCGATGAAGTCTTAAATACTATTGAGCTATTAGCGCCTATAATTGGAGACTTTGTCCATGAAACGTAAGGTTTTAAAAAGAGTTTTTCGTTATAGCGTTGTTATATGTTTTGCTACTTTTTTTGCTTTATATTTATCACAAAGTACAGGGTATATCGAATATGAGAATAGTAAACAAGTAGCATTAACAGAAAAACAAATTAAAGAATTTGAAAAAGATGTCGCTGATGGTAAACAAGTAGACATGAAAAAATATTTAAAAACGAATGAAAAAAATTATCAAAATGCGGTATCAAGAACCGGACTTAAAATTTCTGAAGTAGCTAGTTCAGGTATTAAATCAGTTGTTGAAAGCAGCTTCAAACTTTTGTCAAAATTGGCAGAATAATATTGGTAATGAATATTAAATGTGGTATGATTATTAATAGGTGATAAAATGGATGAATTAATAATCGGTAGTCACGTTTCTTATACAAGTAATGAAGGGTTAGTTGGTAGTGTAGTAGAAGCTTTAAGCTACGGGGCAAACACCTTTATGTTTTATACGGGAGCTCCGCAAAATACTATGCGTAGCAGTATTGATATGGAATTAACTCATTTGGCTAAGCTAACCATGAAAGAACAAGGTATTGATATTGATAATGTCATTGTTCATGCTCCTTATATTGTTAATTTAGCTAATGATAAAGATCCAGAAAAGTATGATTTTAGCATTAATTTTTTAAAACAAGAATTAACTAGAGCAAAAATGTTAGGAATGACCAAAGTAGTATTACACCCCGGTAGTGACGTTGGCTTAGGTAAAGAAAAGGGTATTCAAAATATTATTGATGGTTTAAATATCATTTTAAAAGATAAAGAAGGTCCTGTAATTTGTTTAGAAACAATGGCTGGTAAAGGAACTGAAGTTGGTACTAGTTTTGAAGAAATCAAAGCAATTATCAATGGGATAAATAATAAAAATAGAATTATGGTTTGTTTAGATACCTGCCATATTAGTGACGCCGGATATGATTTAAATAACTTTGATAAAGTATTAGAAGATTTTGATGAAATCATTGGTTTAAACAAATTAGCGTGTATCCATATAAACGATAGTAAAAATGTTTTAGGCGCTCATAAAGATCGTCATGAAAACCTTGGTTTTGGTGAAATAGGATTTGATAATATGATGAAAATAATATATCATCCCAAATTAAAAAGAGTTCCTAAAATTTTAGAAACTCCATATGTTTCAATTGATACCCAAGGCAAAGACCGTACTTATCCACCATATAAACAGGAAATAGAAATGATAAAAGCCAAAAAATTCAATCCAAATTTATTAGATGATATTAGAGCTTACCATAAGTAGCCCTGATATTTTAAACGATATTCTTCATATAGAGAAATAACGGTATTAAAACTTTGTTCACTTAAATGTTCTTTTAAGTATTTTCGGACATTTCCGTCATTGCCACTTAAGATTTCTTGATAGTGATTTTTAACAACATAAAATAAGGCATTAGCTTCATTATCACTTAAATGGACATTTTGTTTAGTAGCAAAGTTTTTAATATCTTCAGTCGTTAATCGGCCAATATACTGTTTAATTAAACTGTTCATAAATCCCCCTTTATATAAATATATGTATGAATTTAAAATAAGTTATCAAAATGAGGTGCAATATGAAAAAAAAGAAGGAGAAGTCTTTAATTTTAGGACCACTGTTTAAACGCAAAAAGCCAATGCAATATTCTAATGGTCATAAACTAAATAAAGATGTTAAAACGGAAATTGAAAAACGCTATAACATATTATCAATTGTTGTCATGGGAGCAATTGGTATTTTAGTTATAGGTTTGTTTTTTGTCCAAATTGTTAAAAAAGATTATTATAAAACGGAATTAAAAACTTTAACTCAAAAAGTTGTGGAGGGTCCTTCCGCGCCAAGAGGTCGTATTTATGATCGTAATGGAAAAATCATTGTTGATAACAAAGCTAATAAGGTTATTTATTATAAAAAACCAACAGGGGTATCTGTTAAAGATGAAATGAAAGTTGCTTATAAATTAGTATCAATGGTTAATTTAGATTATAATAAATTATCTGATTATAATTTTAAATTATTTTGGATTAAAAATAATAAAGATAAATCTAAAGCTAAAATAACTGATGAAGAATGGGACAAATTAGATAAAAGAAAACTAACTGTCGATGAAATAGAAAAATTAAAACTCGAAAGAGTGACGGAAGAGGACTTATCTCTATATAATGATAATGATAAAAAAGCGGCATATATATATTCTTTAATGAATACAGGTTATTCATATGCTGAAAAAACGATTAAAGATGTTGATGTATCTGATGAAGAATATGCATTAGTTGCTGAAAATTTAAGTGGCCTACCAGGGGTTAATACTAAATTAGATTGGGAACGTGTTTATCCATATGGCGACACTTTAAAAACTATTTTAGGTAGTGTTTCAACTAGTAAATCAGGTATTCCTTTAGAATTAAAAGACCATTATTTAAAAAAAGGTTATAGCATGGATGATAGAGTAGGAACTAGTTATTTAGAATACCAATATGAAGATATTTTAAAAGGTAAGAAAAATAAATATCAAGTTGGTAATGATGGCGCTTATAAATTAATTGAAGAAGGAACAAGAGGTAATGATATTGTAATAAGTATTGATATTGAATTACAAAAATATATTGAAGACCTTTTAAGTACCGAAGTTGTAAAAACTAAAAGCGAAACTAATACGGAATTTTATAATCGTTCATTTGCAATTATTACTAATCCAATAACTGGTGAAGTAATGGCAATGGCCGGTAAACAAGTTAAAAAAGAAGATAACCAAAATAAAATATATGATTACACGCCAGGTATTTTAACATCTCCGGTTGTTATGGGGTCAACAGTTAAAGGTGCTAGCCAAATAGTTGGATATAATACGGGAACATTAAAAATCGGAGAATTTCGTTCAGATACTTGTGTTAAAATAGCGGCTACTCCAGAAAAGTGTTCGTGGAAGCCATTAGGAAAAGTTAATGATATTAATGCTTTAGCGTATTCTTCAAACACTTATCAATTCTATACGGCAATTAAAGTTGGTAAAGGTAATTATAAATACAATCAACCGTTATCAGTTGATAAAGAAGCCTTTAATACTTATCGTAAAACTTTTAACGAATTTGGATTGGGAGTAAAAACAGAAATTGATTTACCAGTAGAAAGTTTAGGTTATAAAGGTACTAAAACTTGGGCAGGACTATTATTAGACTTTTCAATTGGTCAGTATGATACTTATACTCCAATTCAATTAGCGCAGTATATCGGTACAATTGCAACAAATGGCAAACGAATTCAACCTTATTTATATAAAGGAATATATACTGGTGATATGGCTAAAGTTAAAAATGAAACTCAAACTAAAGAATTAAATAAAGTGGATACTAAACCAGAATACATGGACCGAGTTCATCAAGGTTTTGAAGCTGTTTTAAAATATGGGACTGGTGCTGGATATATTGATATGAATTATAAGCCAGCCGGAAAAACAGGAACCAGTCAGAGTTTTATCGATACTAATGATGATGGAGTTGTCGATAAAGAAACGATAACGACGACTTTTGTCGCTTATGCGCCTAGTGATAATCCTAAAGTAACCTTCACAATAATTTCACCAGACGTTTCAAGAAGCGATGGTTATAGTACTTATCAATCAAACATTAATAAACGTTTAGCACAACAAATATCACAAAAATACTTTCAAATTTATCAATAATTTGCTATAATGGGCATAGACATGTAAAAAAGGAGGGATAATTATGGCCAAAAAAGGAGAAGTAAGAGAAAATGTTACTTTAGTTTGCAGTGTTTGTAAAGCTGAAAACTATCGTACACCTAAGAATAAAAGAAACACTCCAGAACGTTTAGAATTAAAAAAATATTGTCCGAAATGTAAGAAGACAACTGAACATAAGGAAAAAAAATAAACTCTAGGAGGTTTAATTTATGATTAATATAAACGATATTAAAAATGGTATGACCATTAAAATCGATGGTAATATTTATCAAATTCTTGAATTTCAACACGTAAAACCAGGAAAAGGCCCTGCTTTTGTCAGAATAAAACTTAAAAACTTAAGAACTGGGTCAACTATTGATAATACATATAATACCAACATAAAAGTTGAAAAAGCTAATATTGAAAAAATGTCTATGCAATATTTATATGAAAATAGTGGTCGCTATAATTTTATGAATATGGAAAGTTACGAACAAATCGAACTTAGTAAAGACCAATTAGGTGATGCATGTAAATACCTAAAAGAAGGTATTAATACAGATATTTCTTTCTATGAAGGAGAATTACTTGGTATCGTCTTACCTGAAAAGATTGAATACGAAGTAGCGTCTACTGAACCCGCCGTTAAAGGTAATACAGCAACAAATGCAACTAAAGAAGCGGTTTTGGAAAATGGACTTACTGTTAAAGTTCCGTTGTTTATTAGTGAAAGTGATAAAATTGTCGTTTCGACTAAAGACGGCAAATACGACTCTAGAGCTTAATTATATAAAAGAATAAAAAGAGGTGGGAATATGTTAGAAAAAGGAAGATTTTTGGCAATCAAAAATTTGGCTAAAGACATTAGAAAAGAAAATGAAAAATTGTTCAAGGCTTTTAGTAAAGAGTCAATGGAAGATGCCATAAGAGAAAAAGAAGAATTTATCGAATCAGTAATTGATAGTATGGAAATCGCTTTTAGTGATGGAGAGCAAGGAAAAGAAGAAAAACAAATTTTCCGCGCTAATGTATTAATCCCTGATGATATTGACTTTTTCACTGCATATTCTAAAGATAAAAACATTCGTAATTTAATGAATAATTATGCGGTTGGCATTGAAGATGTTATGAGCAAAATTACTGAATTAAATATTTATGGCAAATATATTGAACTTTTCCAACCAGAAGAAGAAAAACCGGCTGAAACAGATTTTGTTGATGAAATGGTTAATTTATCTTCAAGTGATGCTGAAAGTTTACTGGATGAAATAGAAGATTTATCTAGTGCTATGAATGAATTAAATATTACAAGCGAAGAAGAAACTGAGGAAGAGGTTGTTGAAACTCCAACAGAAGTAGAAGAACCTACTCAACCTGAAAAAATAACTTTAGAACCAAAAGAAGTTAAATCTGAACCAATGACTGAAGACTTTGATGATATTAGTAATGCCGTATCTGGCTTTGTTGATGATTATAACAAAAACAAAGAGCAACTTGATAAATTAGAATCACAATTAACAACAGCTAATATGGAAAATGATACATTAAAAAGCCAAATAGAAAAATTCAAAAATGAAACAGATCAACTTAAAAAAAGTAATTTAGAAAGTGCAGAAGCTTTAAAAAAAGCTGAAGAAGCTAAGAAATTAGCAAACAATGAAATCATTGATCTTAAAGAAAAGTTACAAATGATGGAAGGTAAAATGAAACAATCTGCTGAATTACTTAAAAAGATTTATAACAGTATTCCTAAAAAATAGGGTCCAATGGAGAGACTGCTGAAAAAGTATACAAAGATTATTGTAAAGTATATCAGTAGTCTTT
>CAZIDO010000060.1:0-6941 GCA_964538005.1 uncultured Muribaculaceae bacterium | reverse complement strand
ATATTTATGGTAAAATTATAGAGGGTGGTAACATGGAAAAAACATTTGATTATAAACTAGATGGTATAAAGTACAACGTTGTGATGATTAGCAAAAACAATAAAAACACTTATATTAAAGTTAAAGAAGATTTGACTATTCATGTTACAACAAATCTGTGGGCTTCTAAAAGAGATATTATCGCACTCTTAGATAGAGAAGAAGATTTCCTTAGAAAAGTGTTAACAAAAGTAAAGCATAAACAGGAACATGAAAGTGATTTCTATTACTTAGGTTATAAATATGATATAATAAAGGTACCGTTTGATAAAGTAGAATTAACTGAAGATAAGATATATATCCCCGATGAAAAAGCTTTAAATAAGTGGTTAAAAAAAGAAATTATTCGAATATTTAATGAACGTTTAGAAGTTTGTTATAATTTATTTGAAGAAAATATTCCTTTTCCAAAATTGAAAACCAGAAGTATGAAAACTAGATGGGGTGTTTGTAATAGAAGAGATACCTCAGTTACTTTAAATACAAAACTAATTAGATATACTATTCATGATATTGATTATGTTATTATTCACGAACTTAGTCATTTAGTGCATTTTGATCATTCAAAATCATTTTGGAATACAGTTGAGAAGTACATGCCAGATTATAAAAAGTCTGTCAAAGTTTTAAAGGAGTAGGAAGGTGCAGTTATGAAGAAGTGTTGTATTTTGATTTTACTTATGCTTATAGTGCCATTTTCTGTTGAGGCGCAAGAGCAAACTTTGAATCAGTTATTAGCACAAGCTCAAGCTAATCGTGAAGCTTATAATAAGGCTAAAAGTCAAAAAGAACTTAGCGAAAGTGAAAGAGCAGAGGCTGTCAAACAAAAAACTGCGGCAGAAGCTGAGGTGAAAAATATTAATGTTCAATTAGAACAAATACAAAAAGATGTGATTGCACTTCAAAAATCCATTGAAAAGAAAGATAAAGAAATTAAAGTGATTATGAAATACGTTCAAGTCTCTAATGGCGAGTCAGCATATTTAGAATATGCTTTTGGGGCTAGTTCATTTACTGATTTTATTTATCGTATATCGGTGGCTGAACAGTTATCTGGTTATAATGACCAATTAATTAAAGGATATAATAAAGATGTTAAAAATCTCGAACAAAAACAAAAAGATTTAGTCACTAAACAAGCGGAGTTAAATAAAAAACAACAAGAACTAACAGTTTTAGAAGCTAAACTTTCCAAGGAAATTGAAACTTTGCAAGAAGGGATGCTTACTAAGGATAGGGAATATCAAACTTCTATTGACTTAATCAATAGTATGAAAGCTTTAGGATGTAGTGGCAATTTAACGACAACACAATGTTTTAATCAAAATAAAGCACCTAGTGCGAATGGAACATACATGCCAATTGCTAGAGGAAAAGTAACTAGTGATTATGGAAAACGATCAGGTGAGTTTCACACAGGGGTGGATTTTTCAAATAGCCAGTATGGTGACAATGTATATTCGGTGGCTACAGGAAAAATACTACTTGTTCAACCCCCAGGAACATATACAGATGGTGGAAGAAATTGTGGTAATTATATCGTTTATGTTCAACATAATATCAATGGGCATACTTACATAACTTCATATTGGCATTTATCTAGTCCATCAGTAAGCAGAGGACAGATTGTAACCTCTAACACGGTAATTGGAAAAATGGGTGGTCTTCATAGTGTTGACGAATGTTCATTTGGTGTTCATGTTCATTTGAATCTATTTGATGGTAATACTTGGAACTTAAAATATCCTAATAATGGACGTATTAATCCAAGAACAATTATGTCAATTCCCAAACAAGGAGTATATTTCACCAGATAGAAAGGGGTTTTTATGAAAAAGTATTGCATTATGTTTTTAGTTACATTTATATGTTTATTTCCATTAACAGTAAATGCTGAGACTTTAGATCAATATATTGCTAAAGCAGAAAAAAACAGAGCTGATGCTGAAAAAGCTCAAAACGAAAAGAAATTAACTGAAGCTGAAAGAGCTGATGCGATTGCTAAAAAAAATAAAGTAACTACTGAAGTCAATCAGACTATTAGTGATTTAGAAAAAATGGAAAAAGATATTACTAATTTACAAGCTTCTATTCAGAAAAAAAATAAAGAAATCAAAGAAATTATGAAATTTGTTCAAGTTTCCAATGGCCAATCGGCGTATTTAGAATATGCTTTTGGCGCTAGCAACTTTACTGATTTTATTTACCGTATATCAGTAGCAGAACAGTTATCAAAATATAATGACAATTTAATTACTGGATACAACAAAGATATTAAAGATTTAGAACAAAAACAAAAAGATTTAACAGCTAAGCAATTTGAATTAAAAGGTAAACAAAAAGAATTAGCAGAATTAGAATCTAAATTATCAAATAGAATCCATATAATCCAAGAAGGTATCTTAGATTATGAATCAGAATATAAAAATATTATGATTTATGTTAATTTATTGAAATCTAAAGGTTGTCAGGGCAATCAAACTTTGGCACAATGTGAAGAAGCGGCAGTTAAACCACCTCCTGTTACTCCTGGCGGAGGCGGAGGAGCTGGTGGAGGAAATATAGAAGCTCCAAGCACCACTGGTTTCTATATGCCAATTCCATATGGGTATGTTACAAGTAACTTTGGGTGGCGTGATTTAAGTGGCGACGGTAAAGATGATGATTACCATAATGGTTTAGATGTTGCTGGGACCGGATACGGTTCGAATATTTATCCCGTTGCTGCCGGAACAGTTATTGCTGTTCGTGAGCCATCATATAGTGGACAATGTGGTAATCGTATTGTTTATGTTGCCCATAATGTCAATGGTAAAAAATATACAACTTCTTATTGGCATATGATCAGCAGAAATGTAAGTGTCGGTCAAGATGTAAGTGTTAATACAGTACTTGGAAAAATGGGTGGTCTTCATAGCGGTGACGAGTGTTCATATGGTGTACATGTCCATTTGAATTTATTTAATGGATACACGGCTAGTAATAGTTCAACACATTTAAATCCAAGATCAATCTTACCTCAGGCACCAGCTAAAGGTGTATATTTTAGTCACAGATAAGAGGAATATGTATTCCTCTTTATTTGACAAAAATTTACTTTTTATTTCGTTATAATGTAAATTGGTGATATAATGAAAGTGAAAGTATTTGATGAAGGTCATGAAAAGGATTTAGAACAAGCCATTAATGACTTTATTTCTGAAAATGAGCCAGATATAATGGATATTCATTTTTCGGTAAGTGTTACAACATTTGGCGAAGACCAGATATATTGTTTTTCTGCACTTATTGTTTATAGATAGGGTGATGTTATGAAAAAAAATAGCTTTCTCGCAGGAGCAGCTATTTCAACAATTGGAATAGTCATTACTAAAGTCATTGGGCTTTTATATGTTATCCCTTTTTATGCGATAATAGGAGTTCAAGGTGGAGCTTTATATAGTTATGCTTATTCAATCTATAATATGTTTTTAAATTTAGCTACTAGTGGTATACCAATAGCTATGAGTAAAATAGTAAGTGAATATAATAGTTTAGGATATTATAACACCAAGGAAAGGGCCTTTAAAGTCGGTCTTAAAATTATTGGTGTTTTAGGTGTAGTAGTCTTTTTAGCGTTAATGATTTTTGCCCCACAGATTGCTTATTTAATAATAGGTGATGTTCAAGGTGGTAATACTATTGAAGACGTTACTTTGGTTATTAGAGTAATTGCAACTGCTATTTTAGTGGTACCATTCTTAAGTGTATCCAAAGGATATTTACAAGGTCACAAAATTATGCAAGTGTCTTCAGTTGCTAATATATTAGAACAAATAATTAGGGTAATTGTTATTTTAGCGGGTAGTTTTTTCGCATTAAAAGTTTTCCATGCTAGTATTACAACAGCTGTAGGTATTGCTGTCTTTGGAGCAACAGTAGGGGCGTTAGTAGCTTATTTCTATGTTTATGATAAAATCAAAAAAAATCGTAAAGATTTAAATCGAGAAATGCCAGTAACTAGAGATGAGTCTAAAATAGATACCCAAGCTATTGGTAAAAAAATAATTTTATATGCAATGCCATTTGTTGTTATTTCTGTTTTACAATCGGCATTTACCATGGTCGATGTATTTACTGTTGTTAAATCATTAGTTCATTTGGGGTATACAACTGCAATAAGTGAAAACGTTTTAAGTGTTATTGCTACTTGGGGTTCTAAACTTAACATGATTGTTATGTCAATTTCGACAGGTATTATTATGAGTTTAATTCCAACTATTGCTGCTGCATATGCTGTTAAGAATATGAAAGAAGTTCATCAAAAAATAAATCAAGCGTTACAAACATTATTGTTAGTTACTGTTCCATTAGCAGTCGGTATTAGTTTTATGGCTTCTAATGTATGGACTGTATTCTATGGTTACAACGAACTTAATATTTCAATATTCAGATTACTTATATTATCACAGATTCCATTGTCAATTAGTTCAGTAATGGTTAATACTAATCAAACCATGAACAACACTAAGGAAACAATTATTGCTTTAGGTGGTTCAGTGTTGGCTAAAATATGTTTAAATGTTCCAATGATGCATTTATTTAATATGATGGGAATTGAAGCTTATTACGCACCGATAGTTTTAAATATTTTAATAGATACTATTTGTAGCGTATTCTTATTATATATTGTTAAAAAGAAAACTAATATTAGTTATTTAAAATCTGCTAGAACTTTGATTAAAGTAACTTTATGTACAGCGATTATGGTAGTTAGTCTAATGCTACTAAACGTTGTTATTCCAAATATTACAACTTCAAGATTTTTAGCGATTATTCAATTAATTATTTATGGTGTCATTGGGGTAATTGTTTACTTTATTGTCGCTTATAAATCAAAAACTATTGATGAGATTTTGGGTAAAGACGTAGTTAAGAAGTTTATTATAAAAATGAAGCAAAGATTTAGTAAGACACCAATTTCTTAAAAGTCAGAATTTGACTATTTTGGTGATTTATGGTAGGATATGACCAGTAAAAAAGGGAAAATAAAAGAATAATTTTTAATTAATAAGAGGGGAGTGATGTTATGGAACCGCTTAGTTTTTGGGAAAAATTGCAAGTGCTTTTTAGTAACATGCTCGCGCACCCTCTTTTTATTCTGCTCTTATTAGTGCCAGTCGCGTTTATTGCCTTTAATAAAAAGATAACTAAGAAGTTTATTATTGCTTTTTATTTATTGGTTATTGCGATTGTTCTTTTTATTGGAAATACGACTTTATTTGAACTATTTGACAATATGATGGACAATATTTTTATGACTTTATATTTCCCAAACTTTGTAACTTTATTTATTGTTGAAGTTGCATCTGCTGTTATTACGTTGATAACTTTTTTAAGGCCAAAAATTCATAAGGTAAATAAAATAATTAATGTAGTCGCATTCGCGATTATTCAAACTTTATTTTGCTTAGTTTTGACAGTTATTCAAGTTAATAATATTGATATTTATAAAGAAAATGCTTTATATGGTAGTAATGACGTATTAACATTAATGCAGTTATTAATGGGAGCTTTTGCTTTACAATTAATAACGATTATTATTATTCATGTTATTGAAAAGATTACGGCTAGATTAGATTCAAGAGAATCTGAAACTAGACAGACTTCTATTAATAGCCAATTAGAAAAATTAAAAGAAACTAAAATAGTTGAGGATAACAAAGTTGATATTAATAAACCTACTACTAAAGAAAATATAATTACAATTGTTAAGGAAAAACCGGTAAAACCTTTTAAAGATGAGCCAGTAAAGCCGTTGGATCACAGTTTGATTAATGAAAATAAAATTAAGCCAATAGATTTAAAAAAAGAAATTGATAAAGAGAAGACAGTAAAACCAATTAAGGTAGAACCAGCAAAACCATTGAATCATAGTTTGATTGATGAACTTAAAATTGAGCCAATAGATTTAAATTCAGAAATTGATAAAGAAAAAGCATTGGCCAGTTCAATAAATCCTGACGAAATTATTAGTGCTCCAACTTTAGAAGTTCCAAAAACTCAAAATATAAAACCTTTGATTGAAAAACCAATTAAAAAGCCTGATTTATTGAAACCGATGGAATCTTTTAAAAAGGAAATTCAAGAACAACCTGAAGTTATAAAAACTTTATCGCCTGCCACCAAAATACCAATAGTTAAAGAACCGATTGTTGATAAACCTGTGAAAAAACAAAGTATTGTGGAACCAGTATCGGAAAAGACAGTTCCTGAAGTATCAACTTCAGAATCTAAATTAATTAATTTCAAACCAGAATTTCCAGATAATATAGAAGTAAAACAGCCTAAAGACGATCATAAAAAACCATCAATTATAAATCAGATTTTCAATAATGCGAAACCATCTAAAAAAATACCAGTAGTTCCGACAATAACTGAACCAGCACCATTAGCAGCCGGATTGATGATGCATAAACCTGGTCAAGAGGAAACGTGGATAGAACCACCAGAAAAACCAGCTTTAACACTTTACGAGGTTAATCCAATGTTTAAGCCTGATCTAGTTGATGAACAGTTGGTTGAAGAAAAAGATTTGGTAACTAACTTAGATATTATTGATTTTGATAAAACCGCAAAATTAATCAAAAATATAAAAAAACTATATACCTTATAAAGTCATTGGCTTAAAAGAGAAAAATTTACTTTTTTAGATTTGAAAATTCTTAAATAAAGTGAATTTCTTCATTTAAATCCAAAAGAAGTTAAATTTTATACATTTTATTTAAGTAATCCTAATGGGATTATTTTTTTTAAATGCTAAAGTCAAACAATAATATAGCAACTGTTAAACTTTTGAGTGTACATGTATTGTATATTATTACAAAAACAGTATATAAAGACTTGATTTTCTCAGGGGGGGG